>NZ_PQHY01000019.1:0-104169 GCF_003385175.1 Amycolatopsis ruanii | reverse complement strand
CTCCGGCCCACCGCCGCAACAACCCATCCCCGCTCCCCTACCCGCCGTCGTGATCAGCGCCGGTCACCGCCCTTCACAGACGTCCTTCACGGCGTCGATACCCTCTCCGTGTGGCATTGGGCGAGCAGAGCACCGGTGGCGGTGCGGTGGCGGTACCGCTGTCCCCGGTGCGGCCCCCCGAGGCCGGGCCCCTGGAACAGCGCGAACTGCGCGCGCTCGACATCATCCGCCGCCTGGGCACGGTCGGCGCCTTGCTCCTCGCGCTGGGCTCGCTGGGCGCCGGGGCCGCCCCGGTGCTCAACCCGGTCCAGGACCTGCCCGTCCTGCGCCTCTTCTCCCGCATCCCCACCGTCTCGCTGGCCATCTGCTTCGCCGGCATGGGCATGCTCGTCATCGGCTGGCTGCTGCTCGGGCGGTTCGCGCGGCCCGGGCGCACCAGGCTCGCCAGCCGGGCGCAGCTCACCCGCACCCTCGTCATGTGGCTGACGCCGCTGATGTTCATCCCGCCGCTGTTCTCCCGCGACGTCTACAGCTACCTGGCGCAGAGCGAGATCGTGCACCGCGGCATGGACCCCTACTCGCTGGGCCCCGCGCAGGCCCTCGGCGTCGCCGACCCGCTCACCAGCGGCGTCTCCAACATGTGGCGCGAGACCCCGGCCCCCTACGGCCCCCTGTTCCTCAAGCTGGGCAGCTGGATCTCCGCGATCGTCGGCGACAACATCGTCGCCGGGGTGCTGCTGCAGCGCGCGCTCGCCCTGGCCGGCGTCGCCCTCATCATCTGGGCCCTGCCGCGCCTGGCGCAGCGCTTCGGCGTCGAACCGGCCACCGCGCTGTGGCTGGGCGCCGCCAACCCGCTCGTCCTGTTCCACCTGGTCGCCGGCGCGCACAACGAGGCCCTCGGCATCGGCCTCATGGTCGCCGGCCTGGAACTGGGCATCCGGCGGATCCCGGTGCGCATCAGCGGCGACACGCCCCCGCCGCTGGCCCGCGGCGAGCTCCTGTTCATCGTGCTCGGCGCGGCCGTCATCACCCTCGGCGCGGCCATCAAGATCAACGCGGTCATCGCGCTGGGCTTCTTCGGCGTGATGATCGCGCGCCGCTGGCACGGCCGCATCACCGACCTGCTGCGCGCCGCGGCGCTGCTCACCGGCGTGTTCGCGGTCCTGATGGTCGCCGTGTGCCTGGGCACCGGGCTGGGCTTCGGCTGGGTCGGCGCGCTCGACACCCCGGGCCTGGTTCGCAGCTGGATCTCCCCCAGCGCCGAGCTGGCCAACCTCGGCGGCGTCCTGGGCATCGCGCTCGGCCTGGGCAACCACACCAACGCGCTGGTCTCGATCCTGCAGACGGCCGGCACCGCGCTGGCCGGGCTCATCACGGCCAAGTTCCTCTGGGACAGCTTCCGCTGGCGCTACCGGCCCATCATCGGGCTCGGCGTCTCCCTCGGCGCCTTCATGATGCTGCACGTCGCGATGCAGCCGTGGTGGCTGCTGTGGGCGATCATCCCGCTGGCCGCGGCGGCGGGCACCTCCCGCTTCCGGGTCGCGGCCAGCGTCGCCAGCGTCGCGCTGGCGTTCCTCGCCGCGCCGCCGGGCAGCACGTTCGACGGCCGCTCGTTCGTCGTGCCGCAGGCCTACCTGGCCGCGGCTCTCGTCGTCGCCGTCGCGATCCTCGTCGTGTGGCGCAGGGCACCTCTTCTGCTGAAGAGGGATCCGCAGCCGGTGGCCTGAGCCGGGGTCGTACGCTTGACAGTCGTGAGCACACCTGCCGTCGAGATCACCGGGCTGGTGAAGCGGTACGGCTCGAAGACCGCGGTCGACGGCCTGGACCTCAAGATGGACCGCGGGCGCCTGCTCGCGCTGCTCGGCCCCAACGGCGCCGGCAAGACCACCACCGTCGAGATCTGCGAAGGCTTCCGCCGCGCCGACTCCGGCTCGGTGCGCGTGCTCGGCCTGGACCCGGTCCGCGAAGCCGCCGTGCTGCGCCCCCGCATCGGCGTGATGCCGCAGGGCGGCGGCGCCTACCCCGGCGTCCGCGCCGGCGAGATGCTGGGCCTGGTCGCCGCCTGCGCCGCCAACCCGCTCGACCCCGCGTGGCTGCTCGACGTCCTCGGCCTCGCCCCCGCGCGCCGCACCCCGTTCAAGCGCCTGTCCGGCGGCCAGCAGCAGCGCCTGTCGCTGGCCTGCGCCCTGGTCGGACGGCCGGAGCTGGTGTTCCTCGACGAGCCGACCGCCGGCATGGACCCACAGGCCCGCCGCCTGGTGTGGGAGCTGCTCGGCGCGCTGCGGGCCGACGGTGTCAGCGTCCTGCTCACCACGCACCTCATGGAGGAGGCCGAGGCGCGGGCCGACGACGTGGTGATCGTCGACCACGGCAAGGTCATCGCCGAGGGCACGCCCAGCGCGCTGACCGCCGACGACGCCGACACCGCGCAGCTGCGGTTCAAGGCCCGCGCCGGGCTGGACACCGAGCTGCTGTCCGCCGCGCTGCCCGAGGGCTACCACGTCAAGGAGTCCGCGCCGGGCAGCTACCAGGTGTCCGGGAAGGTGAACCCGCAGGTGGTGTCCACGGTGACCGCGTGGTGCGCGCAGCAGGGTGTGCTGGCCGAGGAGCTGCACGTCGGCAAGCGCGACCTGGAAGAGGTCTTCCTCGAGCTGACCGGACGGGAGCTGCGCTCGTGACCGCACCGGCCCGGTTCCCCGCCGGCACCTTCACCCCCGCGCCCGGCGCCGGCCGCCGCGCGCGCATGCTGCTCACCCACGCGAAGCTGGAGACCAGCCTCACGCTGCGGCACGGCGAGCAGATCCTGCTCACCCTGCTCATCCCGCTGGCCCTGCTGATCGGCCTGACGCTGCTGGACATCCTGCCCGCGGGCGATCTCGCCGGAGTGTCCAAGGTGGACTGGGTGACGCCGCGGATCTTCGCGCTGGCGGTCATGTCCTCGGCGTTCACCGGCCAGGCGATCGCGCTCGGCTTCGACCGCCGCTACGGCGTGCTCAAACGCTTGTCGGCCACCGCGATCCCGCGCTGGCTGCTGGTCGCGGGCCGGATCGTCGCGACCCTGGTCGTGGTGCTGCTGCAGGTCGTCGTGCTCGGCGTGGTCGCCGCGTTCCTCGGCTGGACGCCGTCGGCGGCGGGCATCGCCGAAGCGGTGGTGCTGCTCGTGCTCGGCACGCTGAGCTTCGGCGCGCTGGGCGTGCTGCTCGGCGGCTCGCTGCGCGCGGAGGCGGTGCTGGCGCTGGCCAACATCGTGTGGTTCGTGCTGCTGCTGGCGGGCGGCATCCTGCTCGCGCCGTCCGCGCTGCCCCCGGCCGCCGCCACCGTCATCGAACTGCTGCCCTCGGGGGCGCTGGCCGAGGGGCTGCGCGCCGCGCTGGTCGACGGGCAGTTCACCGCCGGCCCGGTCCTCGTGCTCGCCGTGTGGGGCGTGCTGGCGGCAGCGGTGGCCGCGAAAACGACAAAACTGACATAACTCTAGGATGTTGCCGTGGCACTGACCTCCCTGATCGCCCGCCTGCCCTACCCGTCGCGCTCGGTGCAGCGCGCGATCGCCGTCGCCGCGATCGTGGCCCAGGCCGGCATCGGGGTCACCGGATCGGTCGTCCGGGTCACCGGATCGGGTCTGGGCTGTCCCACCTGGCCGCAGTGCTTCCCGGGCAGCATGGTGCCGGTCGCGCACCCCGAGTTCGACACGCTCAACCAGTGGATCGAGTTCGGCAACCGGCTGCTCACCGTCGTGGTGGTGCTGGTCTCCGCGCTGGCGGTGCTCGCCGCGTGGCGCGTGCAGATCGCCCACCCGGAGCGCAAGCGGCTGGTCCGGCTCGCCTGGACGATGCCCGGCGGGGTCGTGCTGCAGGCCGTGGTCGGCGGCATCACGGTGCTCGCGAAGCTCGAATGGTGGACGGTCGCGATCCACTTCCTCGCCTCCACCCCGCTGGTGTGGCTGGCGGTGCTGCTGCTGCGCGCGTTCAACGAGGGCGACCGCCCGGCCCGCTGGCTCGTCCCGCCGCCGGCGAAGAAGCTGCTGGTCACCCTCGTGGTGGCGCTGTGGGCGATCCTGGTCGCCGGCACCACGGTCACCGGCGCGGGCCCGCACGGCGGCGACCCGGAGACCCACCGGCTGGACGCGCCGATCGAGGTCCTCGCCCAGGTCCACGGCGGCCTGCTCGTGGTCTACCTGCTCGTGCTCGCGGTCTTCGGCCTGGTGCTGATGCGCGGCGGCACCCCGGCCGCGGTGTGGCGGCGGTACGCGATCGTGTGGGCGGTCGCGCTCGCCCAGGGTGTGCTGGGGTCGGTGCAGTACGCGCTGGGCATCCCGGAGGCGCTGGTGTCGCTGCACGTCCTGGGCTCGGCGCTGGTGATCGTGGCGACGGCGGCGCTGTGGTGCGGCTGCCGCGACCGCGGGCCGGTCACCTCGGACGGGCCGGCGCCCCGGGAGCCGGAGCTGACCGCGGCCCGCAGCTGACCGCGGCTGGGGCGGGTTTTCGCCGCCCGTCATGCGGTAGTAACGCCCGAGGGGGGTATTCGCCAAGACGGCTCCGTACGGTGGGGCCGGAGAGAGAGGTTACTGCCACCCATGACGAAACCGCTGATCTCGCATCGCCGGTCATCCGGTCAGATGATCGTGCTCAAAGCCTTCCTGCTGATCCCGTTCCTCGCCCTGATCACCGCCGTTCCGCTGGCGTGGGGCTGGGGACTGACCTGGCTCGACCTGGGCTTGGCGGTGTTCTTCTACGTCGTCGCCACCCTCGGGGTGACGGTCGGCTACCACCGGTACTTCACGCACGGCGCGTTCAAGACCGGGCGCCCGCTGCGCGTCGCCATGGCGATCGCGGGCAGCATGGCCGTGCAGGGGTCGGTCATCTTCTGGGTGGCCAGCCACCGCCGCCACCACGCGTTCGCCGACCGCGAGGGCGATCCGCACTCCCCCTGGCTGTTCGGCACGAGCCCGGCGGCGCTGCTGCGCGGCTTCTGGCACGCGCACATGGGGTGGATGTTCCAGCGTGAGGTGACCAACTACGAGCGGTTCGCGCCGGACCTGCTGGCCGACGACGACCTGCGCGTCGTGAACCGGCTGTTCTGGCTGTGGATCGTGCTGAGCCTGGGCCTGCCCGCGCTGCTCGGCGGGCTGCTGAGCTGGTCGTGGTGGGGCGCGGTGACCGCGTTCTTCTGGGCCGGGCTGGTGCGCATCGCGTTCCTGCACCACGTGACGTGGTCGGTCAACTCGATCTGCCACATGATCGGCGACCGGCCGTTCGCCAGCCGGGACAAGGCGGCGAACTTCTGGCCGCTGGCGATCCTGTCGATGGGCGAGTCGTGGCACAACTCGCACCACGCGGACCCGACCTGCGCCCGGCACGGGGTGCTGCGCGGGCAGGTGGACGTGTCGGCGCGGCTGATCTGGATCTTCGAGAAGCTGGGCTGGGCGCACGACGTGCGGTGGCCGCGCGCCGAGCGCCTCGCCGCGAAGCGGCTCGAACCCGCTTCCTAGTTCCTACAGGGCGTGCCCGGCCATCCGGCGACGGTGGCCGGGCCCGATCTGCGTGGAGTTGACGGTCTCGGCGTCCCACTCGGCCGGTTCCAGGTCCTCCACGGCCTCGACGAGCTTCTGCCCGGTTTCCACGGCCGGGACGACGATGTCACCCATCGCGCCGTCCTGGCCGACGAGCACCACGCGGGCGCCGGCGCGGCCGATGTTCTCCACGACGGCCTTCGCCGGCTTGCCGTGCTCGGCGACGAACCGGCGGGCGGTCGTGAGCTGCTTGGCGGTGGGCGCCGGTGCCTCGGTCTCTTCAGCCATGTCGGCATCTTAGGGAAGATCCCCGCGGCCCACGCGGTTGTGCGAGGTGAACCAGACCACGTCAGGAGGAGACACGGATGCCCACGGCAGTGCAGATTCGGCGGACCGGCGGACCCGAGGTGCTGGAGACCGGTGACGTCGGGATCGGCGATCCCGGACCGGGCGAGCTGCTGGTCGACGTCGCCGCCGCGGGCGTGAACTACATCGACACCTACCAGCGCAGCGGGCTCTACAAGATCGACCTGCCCGCGACGCTGGGCATGGAGGGCGCGGGGACGGTCGCCGCGGTCGGTGAGGGCGTCTCGGGCTTCACGGCCGGCGACCGGGTGGCCTGGCAGGGCGTGCTCGGCGGTTACGCGCAGCAGGCCCGGATCCCGGCGAGCGCCGCGGTGCCGGTCCCCGAGGGCGTCTCGCTGGAGACGGCTGCCGCGACCATGCTGCAGGGCGTCACCGCGCACTACCTGGTGCGGTCGACCTACGAGGTCAAGGACGGCGACACGATCCTGCTGCACGCGGCCGCGGGTGGCGTCGGGCTGCTGCTGACGCAGCTGGCGAAGGCCCGGGGCGCGCGGGTGATCGGCACGGTGTCGACCGAGGAGAAGGCGGCGCTGGCCCGCGAGGCCGGTGCCGACGAGGTGATCCGGTACGACCAGGTCGACTTCGCCGAGGAGGTCCGGAGGCTGACCGGCGGCGAGGGTGTGGCCGCGGTGTACGACGGGGTCGGCAAGTCCACGTTCGAGGGCAGCCTGGCGAGCCTGCGGGTGCGTGGTTTCCTGGTGCTGTTCGGGGCGGCGAGCGGGCCGGTGCCGCCGTTCGACCCGCAGCGGCTGAACCCGGCCGGCTCGCTGTACCTGACGCGCCCGACGTCGGCCCACTACGTGCGCACGCGCGAGGAGCTGGAGTGGCGCACGGGTGAGCTGTTCGAGGCGGTCACCTCCGGGGCTCTGAAGGTCCGGGTCGGGGCGAAGTACCCGCTGGCCGAGGCCGCCAAGGCGCACGAGGACCTGCAGGGCCGCCGCACGACCGGCAAGGTGCTGCTGATCCCGTAGTCAGCTCCGGCTGAGGGTCTCGGGCAGGCGGATCGCGACCGCGATCCCGGTGCCGGCGGTGAGCGCGGCGACGACCGCCACCGCCGCCCGCAGCCCCCACAGGTCGGCGGCGAGCCCGGACACCACCGCCCCCACGGCGAATCCGCTGTCCCGCCAGAGCCGGTAGACGCCGACCGCGCGGGCCCGCCACGCCGGGTGCGCGACGTCGCCGACCACCGCGAGCAGCGTCGGGTAGACCATCGCGGTGCCGGCCCCGAGCAGCACCATCGCCACCGCCCACACTCCGAACCCGCTGCCGAGGGCGGTCAGGCCGAGCGCGGCGGCCTGCACCAGCATGCCCGCGGTGATCAGGTGCTTGCGGCCCCACCGGTCGGACAGCGGGCCGGTGACGAGCTGGCCGGCGCCCCAGACCGCGGGGTAGAGCGCGGCGAGCACGCCGGCACCGGCCACCGACAGCCCGGTGGTGACGAACAGGACGGGGAACAGGCCCATGGCGAGGCCGTCGTTGAGGTTGTTGACCAGCCCGGCCTGGCTGGCCGTGGACAGCGCGCGGTCGCGCACGCTGGTGCGGGCGAACACGGCCCAGCCGCTCAGGCCGGCGGTGGCGGGGTGGGATTCGGACCGGGCGTGGCCGCGGGTCTCCCGCACGCACGCCGCGGTCAGGCCCAGGCCGAGCGCGACGTAGGCCGCCCCGAGGAGGAACGGGGCGGGGCGCAGGCCGTAGCGCGCGGCGAGGTAGCCGGTGGCGGCCGCGGTGATCGCCAGCGCGCCGTACCCGGCGGCCTCGTTGAGCCCCATCGCGAGGCCGCGCCGCCGCGGCCCGGCGAGGTCGATCTTCATGATGACGGTGGTGGACCAGGTCAGGCCCTGGCTGAGGCCGAGCAGCACGTTGGCGGCGACGATCCAGCCCCAGTCCGGGGCGAGGGCGAGCAGCGCCGGCACCGGCACCGGCACGGCGATCAGCCACCCGGCCAGCAGCACGGGTTTGCGCCCGTAGCGGTCGGACAGGGTGCCGGCGAGGTAGTTGGCGGCGGCCTTGGTGAGGCCGAACGCGAGCACGTAGGTGAGCAGGACGGTGTAGCCGGTCAGGCCGAACACCGGGCCCGCGAGCAGCGGCAGCACGGTCCGTTCCTGGCCCAGCACGCCGCCGACCAGCGCGTTGACCGCGACCAGCAGGGTGAACTGGGCCAGGTTGGCGCGCAAGCCCAGCCGGACCGTCACGTGCCGGTCACCAGCGGGTTCCCGGTCGCGCGGGCCCAGTCGGCGGGGCCGCCCGTCAGCACCGCGACCTCCCGGTGGCCGGCCTGTTCGAGGAGGCTGGCGGCGCTCATCGCGCGCTCGCCGTGCCCGCACATCACGACCAGGGGTTCCTTGGGGAGTTCGCGCGGGTCGAGGCTGCCCAGCTCGCGGTGCCGGGCGCCGGGCAGGTGGCCGGCGGCGAACTCGCCGTCCTGGCGCACGTCGAGCACCGGCCGCCGGCCGATTCCGGCGGGGCTCACGACCGGGGTGCGCCGCACCGGGTGCCCGGCGGCGGTCCACGCGTCGAGCCCGCCGTGCAGTTCGCCGGCCAGGTCGGTGCGGCCGATCTTGACCGCCTGCCAGGCGATCTCGGCCGGGTCCTGGTCCGCCCCGCGCACCACGACGATCGGCCGTCCGGACGGCACGAGCCAGCCGAGCCAGGACGCGAACGCCGGGCGCAGCGGGTTCGACAGCGCGCCCGGGAGGTGACCGGCGGCGAAGTCGGCGGCGGGGCGGGCGTCGACCACCACCGCGCCGCCGGCGCACAACGCGCGTACCCGGTCCACGTCGAGCCGGGGCAGGGTGGGATCGCCGGGGAGGACCACGCCGCGGCGGTTGGTGTCGGCCAGTTCGCGGAAGTAGGACGGGAAGCTGCCCAGCGATTCCAGCAGCGCGGCGGCGAAGGCGTCCTCGTTCTCGGCGCGGAGCAACGTGTTCGTCGCTTTCTCGGTGCCGATCGTGCTGGTGCGCCGCGCTCCCGGTGGCGCGGAGCAGAACGAGCCGGCGCCGTGGGTGGGCCACACCGCGACCTCGTCCGGCAGGGTCGCCAGCCGCCGCAGGGAGGCGTACTGGTGGCGGGCCAGCTCGCCGGTCCGGGCCGGGTCCACCAGGTCGGTGCGGGCGGCGGCCCCGACGATCAGGGAGCCGCCGGTGAACACACCCACCGGGGCGTCGCCGTCGAGCAGGAGGAACGACAGGTGCTCGTGGGTGTGGCCCGGGGTGAAGAGGGCACGCAGGCGCAGCCCGCCGAGATCGGTCTCGTCCCCGTCGTGCAGCCCGTCGTGGGTGTACTCGCGGTGCCCGGCCGCGGAGGCCAGCACGCGTGCGCCGTCGGTGACCGCGAGCTGCCGGGCGCCGGAGACGAAGTCGGCGTGCAGGTGGGTGTCGGCGGCGAAGGCGAGCCGCAGACCGCGGCGGCCGGCCGCGTGCCGGGCGGCCCGCAGGTCGAGGCTCACGTCGACGACCAGCGCCCGGCCGTCGCCGAGGTCCACCAGGTAGGCGGAGTTGCCGAGCCCCTCGTCCACGAGCGGCACCACGTCCACAGTGGACACGGTAGTTCACCGCCGCGGTTTGGTGGCGAGGACGGACACGCTGTGCACGCCGTAGCTCGCGCTGGCGGTGCGCGCCCGGTCGGAGATGAACGCGTAGTCGTTGTCCCGGACACAGTGGACGATCAGGCCGGCGGCGGTGATCGCGGCGCGGTAGTGGTCCTGCGGGGCCGCGCCGCCGATGCAGGAGGCCCACAGGTCGGCGTTGCACACCACGGATTCCGGCAGCGGCTGCTCGCTGACGATGTCGGCGACGGCCAGGCGCCCGCCCGGCCGCAGCACGCGGGCGGCCTCGGCGAAGACGGCTGCCTTGTCGGGGCACAGGTTGATCACGCCGTTGGAGATCACGCAGTCGGCGCTGCCGTCCGCCAGCGGCAGGTGCTCGATGCGCGCGTCCACGAACTCCAGCGTCGGGGCGCCCGTTCCGGCGGCCAGGCGGCGGGCCTTGGCCAGCTGCGCGGGGGTGAAGTCGACGCCGGTCACGTGCCCGGCCGGGCCGGTGCGGGCGGCGGCGTAGAAGGCGTCCATGCCCGACCCGCTGCCGAGGTCGACCACGGTCTCCCCCGGGGCCAGAGCGGCGAGGTCGAAGAAGAACCCGACCCCGGCGAACGACTCGACCGCGGGCGCCGGGATCGCGTCGAGCATCGCGGGGTCGTAGCCGGCCCGGATCGCGACCCCGCGCCCCAGCTCGAAGTGGAACCCCGCGCCCGGCTCCGTCGCGACCTGCTCGTACATCCGCTTGACCTGGGTCTCCAGGGCCTGGGTGTCCACGCTCGCGGTCATCGCGCACCTCCGCGCTTTGTCAAGTGACTTCTTGAATAACAGCCCCGGACCGGGTTGCTTGTCAAGACTTCTCTTGAATATCCTGCTCCGCATGGGTGACCGCACCGCGAAGACCGAGCTGTACGACGCGCTGGCCGAAACCGCGAAGGCGCTCGCCAGCGGCCGGCGCGCGGAGCTGGTCGACGTGCTCGTCCAGGGCGAGCGGCCGGTCGACGAGCTCGCCGCCGAGATCGGCCAGTCGGTGGCCAACACCTCGCAGCACCTGCAGCGGCTGCTGCGGTCCGGCCTGGTGCGGGCCCGCCGGGAGGGCACCCGGGTGTTCTACTCGCTGGCCGGCGCCGCCGTGGCGCGGTTGTGGCTGGCGATGCGCGCCGCGGCCGAGCAGCACGTCGAGGGCCTGGCCCGGCTCGCCGAGGACTACGTCGGCGACCGCCGCGGCCTGGACACCATCACGCGCGACGAGCTGGACCGGCAGCTCCGCGACGGGGACGTGGTGGCGCTCGACGTCCGCCCCGCCCCGGAGTACGCGGCCGGCCACATCCCGGGTGCGGTGTCGATCCCGATCACCGAGCTGCGCGCGCGGCTGACCGAGGTCCCGGACGGCACCCAGGTCGTCGCCTACTGCCGTGGCCCGTACTGCGTCTACGCCGACGACGCGGTCCGGCTGCTGACCGCGGCGGGCCGGCGGGCGGCGCGCCTGGAGGACGGCTACCCGGAGTGGGCCGCGGCCCGGGGCTGATACCCCGGCGGGAATTGCCGGCATGCCCCGGCTCCGGCGAGGCTTCCGCCATGGATTTGGTGGAACGCTACGTCGCGCTGTGGAACGAAACCGACGCGAGTGCGCGCCGGAAGGCGATCGAGCTGCTGTGGCCCGAGGACGGCGTGCACCTGCTGCAGCCGCCCCGGGAGATGCGGGACCGGGCGGCCGCCCTCGGCTTCGCGGACGCGGTCCTGGCCGCGCGGGGCTACGCCACCATCGAGGAGCGGGTGCGCCGCGGGCACGAGGACTTCCTCGCCCCGGCCGGTGTCACGCTCCGAGCCCGCGGGAACACCGACCGCCTCGGTGACACCGTCAAGTTCAACTGGGAGCTCGTCGACGGCAGCGGGCAGGTGCGCAGCACCGGGCTGGAGATCCTGACGCTCGCCGCGGACGGGCGCATCGCCGTGGACCACCAGTTCTTCGAGAGCTGACCCCGCCTCCGGGCGAGGAGGCGGGGCCTGCGGCTCACACGCTCACGGCGGCGCGGATGGTCTCCTTCAGGCTGCTCGTCGTCGCGATCACGGCCGTCGGCTCGTAGCCGCAGTGCGCCATGCAGTTGGCGCACCTCGGGTCCTTGCCGCGGCCGAACTTGTCCCACTCCGTCTCCTCGATAAGCTCCCGCCAGGTCTTGGCGTAGCCGTCGTCGAGCAGGTAGCACGGCCGCTGCCAGCCCAGCAGCGAGTAGGACGGGATCCCCCACGGGGTGCACTCCAGGTCCCGCTTGCCCTCGATGAAGTCGAGGAACACCGGCGAGTGGTTGAGCCGCCACTTCTTGCGGCGCCCGTCGGCGAAGGCCTTCTTGAACAGTTCCCGCGTCTGCTGCACACCCAGGAAGATCTCCTGATCCGGGGCCTTTTCGTAGGCGTACCCCGGCGACAGCTGCATGTTGTCGACCTTGACCACGTCGTTGAGGTAGTCCAGCACGTCGATGACGTCCTGCGGGGTGTCGGTGTTGAAGAACGTCGTGTTCGTCATCACCTTGAAGCCCTGGGACTTCGCCAGCTGGATCGCCTCGACGGCGGCCTGGAAGCCGCCCTCCTTGCGCACCGACGCGTCGTGCTTCTCCTCGAGCCCGTCGATGTGGACCATCCAGGTGAAGTTGCGGTGCGGCTTGAACTTGTGGATGTGCTTGGGCAGCAGCAGCGCGTTCGTGCACAGGAACACAATCTTGTTGCGCTCCAGCAGGATCCGGGTGATCTCGTGGATCTGCGGGTGCATCAGCGGCTCACCACCGGCGATGGACACCATCGGCGCGCCGCTCTCCTCCACGGCGCCCACGGCCTGCTGCACCGGCATCCGCTGCTTCAGCAGGTGCGCCGGCTGCTGGATCTTCCCGCAGCCACCGCACTTGAGGTTGCACGCGAACAACGGTTCCAGCTCGACCAGGATCGCGTACTTCTCCTTGCGCAGCAGCTTCTGCTTGGCCAGGAACGCGCCCAGCCGGATCGACTGGCGTAACGGCATCGCCATGGTCTAGCTCACCTCCCGGGGTAGTGTGAAAACCACGTCCTCATCCGCCTGCACGGTCTCGGTCACGCGCGTGCGCCCGAGCCCGCCCAGGCACCGCACCAGCTCGGCCACCAGGTCCGGTGGGGCCGAGGCGCCCGCGGTGATCCCGATCCGCGTCGCGCCGGCCAGCCAGCGCAGGTCCACTTCGGACACGTCGTCGACGAGCCGGGCGCGTGTCCCCCGCCGTCGCGCCACCTCGACCAGGCGCAGCGAGTTGGACGAGTTCGCCGAGCCGACCACGAGGACGAGGTCCGCCTCCCCCGCCACCGCCGTCACCGCGCGCTGGCGGTTCGTGGTGGCGTAACAGATGTCGTCGCGCCGCGGCCCCTCGATCGCGGGGAACCGCGAGCGCAGCACCGCGACGATCTCCTCCGCCTCGTCGACGGCCAGCGTGGTCTGCATCGCGTAGGCCACCCGGCTGCCGTCGGGCGCCCGCACGTGCGCGGCCGCCTCGGCGACCTCGACCACCACGATCCGCTCCGGCGCCTCCCCGACCGTGCCCTCGACCTCTTCGTGGTCGGCGTGCCCGATCAGGAACACCGTGTCGCCGCGCCCGGTGTAGCGCTTGACCTCGGTGTGCACCTTCATCACGAGCGGGCAGGTCGCGTCGATCACGCGCAGGTCCCGCGCCTGCGCCGCCACACGGACGGCGGGGGCGACACCGTGCGCGGCCAGGACGGCCGTGGCGCCGCGCGGCACCTGTTCGACCTCCTGCACGAACACCGCGCCCAGCGCCTCCAGCCGTCGCACCACGTGCGCGTTGTGCACCACCTGGCGGCGCACGTAGACCGGCGCGCCGTACCGCTCCAGCGCCCGCTCGACGATCTCGATGGCGCGTTCCACCCCGGCGCAGAACGACCGCGGGCTGGCGAGCAGCAGCTCGCCCTCCCCCGCGGCCTCGCACCACTCGCGCAGCGCCGGGACCGCCGCCCGCAGCGACCGCAGGCCGCTGAGGCCGCGCAGCACCGTGCCCGGCCGCCACAGCGGCTGCTCCGGGGTGTCCACGATGGCCCGGACCACGGCGACCGGGCCGGGCAGCGCGGCGAACTCCGACGACTCCATGTCGACGGCGAGTGCCCCGTCGCGCGCGAAGCGAGCCCGTTCCGCACCGTCCACGACGGACGGAGATGACGCGATGGGTCCGAGGTGGACGGTCAGGCCGAGCCGGCGCAGCGCACCGGCGAGCATCGGCGCCGACGGCAGCTGCACCCGCCCGTCCGGGCCGTCGATCTCGGTCGCCACCACCAGGTCGCCCGGCCGCACGTCGGGCACGAGCGCCCCGCCGACCCCGGCGACCAGGACCGGCCGACCGGCCGCGGCCAGCCGCTGCGCCGACCCCGCGGCGCGGCGCGGGCCCATCCCGCCGCGCAGCACCACCAGGCCCGGCGTCCGCAGTGCCGAGGCCTCGACGCGCAGGGGCGCGACCACGACCCCGGTCATGACCGGCCCAGGTACCGGCCGAGCGCGGTCACCGGGAACACCAGCCGGTACAGGTGGTAGTTGATGTAGAAGTCGCCGGGGAAGCCGGTGCCGGTGAACTGCGGCTCGTCCCAGGTGCCGTCTTCGCGCTGGGTTTCCGCCAGCCACCGCACGCCGCGCGCGGTCACCTCGGAGTCCCGCTCCCCCGCCGCGAGCAGCGCCAGCAACGCCCACGCGGTCTGCGAGGCGGTCGACTCGCCGCGCCCGGCCCACGACGGGTCGCGGTAGGAGCGCAGGTCCTCACCCCAGCCGCCGTCGGCGTTCTGGTGCTCGGCCAGCCACCGCACCGCCCGCCGGATGGCGGTGGCCGACGCCGGCACCCCGGCCTCGACGAGCGCGGGCACGACGGCCCCGGTGCCGTACACGTAGTTGGCGCCCCAGCGGCCGAACCACGACCCGTCGGGCTCCTGGTGGTCCAGCAGCCACTTCACACCGCGCCGGCATTCACGGCTGCCCGCCCGGCCCTCCTTGGCGAGCATCTCGACCACGTGCGCGGTGACGTCCGCGGACGGCGGGTCGATCACCGCGCCGAAGTCGCAGAACGGCAGCTTGGTGGTCAGCTCCTGGGTGTTGTCGGCGTCGAACGCGCCCCAGCCGCCGT
Organism: Amycolatopsis ruanii; assembly: GCF_003385175.1. NCBI lineage: Bacteria > Bacillati > Actinomycetota > Actinomycetes > Pseudonocardiales > Pseudonocardiaceae > Amycolatopsis > Amycolatopsis ruanii. The sequence goes on along the minus strand of NZ_PQHY01000019.1, from coordinate 89,624 downwards.
CGCGCGACTGCATGCCGGTCACCCACTTCACGGCCCGGTCCAGGGCTTTGCCGAGCCGCTCCCGGTCCGGGTGCGCGACACGGCGCAGGCCGAGCACGACCTCGGCGGTGTCGTCGGTGTCCGGGTAGAGGTCGTTGGCGAACTCGAACGCCCACCCGCCCGGGTCGAGGTCCGGCCGCCGCACCGCCCAGTCGCCGCGCACCGTGATCTCCTCGCCGAGCATCCAGTCGACGGCCTTGAGCACGTGCGGGTCGTCGCCCGGCGCGCCCGCGTCGAGCAGCGCGGTGATCGCCAGCGCGGTGTCCCACACCGGGGACTGGCACGCCTCCAGCCGCCGCACCGTGCCCTCGGGCGTCTCCTCGCGGATCAGGAACCCCTCCAGGCCGGCCAGGCCGGCGCGCATCGCCGGGTGGTCCAGCGAGTAGCCGAGCAGGTGCAGCGCGAGCAGCGAGTACACCCACGGGGGCTGGATGCCGCCCCATCCGCCGTCGGCCTCCTGGCGGGCCAGGATCCACTCCGCGGCCTGCCGCATCGCGAACTCGCGCACCGGCTTGACCGCGACCTTCGCGTAGGCGTGCAGCGCCTTGTCCAGGTAGTGGAAGGCGCCCGACCAGGTCCACGGCGCGACCAGCCCGCCGCGCTTGACCCCGGTGCGCAGCTCGTCGATGCCGAACGGCAGCGGGCGGACCGGGCGCAGCGTGCTGACCACGGTCAGCGGCACCACGGTCTGGCGCGCCCAGCAGGCCCAGTCGTAGACGTTGAGCGGCACCCACGAGGGCAGCAGCACCAGCTCCGGCGGCATGTTCGGCAGGTCGTCCCAGGACCAGAGCCCGAACAGCGCCAGCCAGATCCGGGTGAACACGCGGCTGGCCTCGACCCCGCCACCGGCGCGGACGAACTCGGCGGCCCGGCGCATGTGCGGCTCGTCCGGGGAGTCCCCGGCCAGCCGCAGCGCGACCCACGCCTCCAGCGTCGTGGACAGGTCGCCGGGGCCGCCGTGGAAGGTGGCCCAGGTGCCGTCCGCGCGCTGCTGCGAGCGGATCCAGCGGGCGGCCTCCTCGGTCTCGCGTGCGGTGCGGATGCCGAGGAACTCCCGCATCAGCAGGTCCTCGGCGTCCATGGTGACGTTGGTCTGCAGCTCGCCCTTCCACCAGCCGCCGTCGCGCTGCAGGCCCTTGAGGTGGGCCACGGCGCGGTCCAGCGCCTCGGCGGCGCCGGCGGCGGATCTGGTTGCCGGATCAGCGGTCTGCGTCATTCAGGCCTCCCTGGTCACGATGAACCGCGCGAGGGCCAGCAGCTCCTCGCGCACCCGTCCCGGGACCTCGGCGTCCTCGAGCTTGCGCTGTCCCGCCGCCATCCGGCGGTGGGCTTCCTCCAGCGCCCACGCGCGCCCACCGGCCAGGTCGACCAGATCGGCCGCGCGGCGCACGGACTCGTCGTCGGCGACGTCACCGCCGGTCAGCCACGCGGCCAGCTCCCGGCCGGGCGCGCCGCCGTGGGTGATCGCGTAGGTGACCGGCAGGCTCTTCTTGCGGGCCCGCAGGTCGGAGTGCACCGGTTTGCCGGTCACCGACGACTCGCCCCAGATCCCGAGCACGTCGTCCACCAGCTGGAACGCCAGGCCCAGGTCGGCGCCGAACCCGGCGAGCGCGCTGACGGTGCGCTGCGGCGCGCAGGCGAGCACCGCGCCGATCGCCGCGCTGGCGGACAGCAGCGCGGCGGTCTTGCCGCCGGCCATGTCCAGGCACTCGTCGAGGGTGACGTCGTCGCGCTGCTCGAACGCGACGTCGAGGACCTGGCCGCGAATGAGCTCGCCGACCGCCTCGGCCAGCAGCCGGGCCGCCGCGACCGCGCCCGGGCCGTCGGAGTCCAGCAGGACCTCGTTGGCCAGGGCGAGCATCGCGTCGCCGGTGAGGATCGCGCTGGCCGCGCCCCGCACCGCCCACACGGTCGGCCGGTGCCGCCGCTCGGTGTCGCCGTCCATCAGGTCGTCGTGCAGCAGCGAGAAGTTGTGCACCAGCTCCACCGCGACCGCGCCGGGCAGCCCGGTGGCCGGCGGCGCGCCCGCGGCCTCCGCGGACAGCAGCGCCAGCGCCGGGCGCACGGCCTTGCCGCCGCCGGAGGTCGGGTTGCCGTCCAGATCGGTCCAGCCGAGGTGGTAGTAGGCGATGGCGCGGCTGGCCGGGTCGAGCCGGTCGACGGCGGCCCGCATCGCGGGCAGGACGGCCTGCCTGCCCTGCTGCAGGGAATCGAGTACAGCGGTCATGCGGGTATCCCTTCCGATCGGCCCGGCACCTCCGCGGAGGTGCCGAGTACGGCTTGGGCGGCCGCCTCACCGCTGCGCACGGCGCCCTCCATGGTCGCCGGCCAGCCGGTGGCGGTCCACGCGCCGGCCAGGACCAGCCCCGGGGCGCGGGTGCGGGCGGGCGGGCGCAGTCCCGCGCTGCCCGGCGCGGGAGCGAACGTGGCGTGCCGCTCACGGGTCACGAAGAAGTCGAGGACCTCGGCCTCCCGAGCGGCGGGCAGCACCGCGCGCAGCGCGGGCAGCAGGCGGTCGCGCAGCACCCGCACCGGCAGCTCGATCTCCTCGGTGGCCGCGGACAGCGAGATCGCCAGGTACTGGCCGCGGGCCAGGCCGGCGGAGGCGGTGCGGTCGAACACCCACTGCAGGGGTGAGTCGACGACGGCGAAGAACGCCTGGCCGGTGACCGGGCGGTCGAACACGACGTGGGCGTTGACGATCGGCGAGCTGCCCAGTGCGTCCGCGAAGTCCGGCGGCAGCGGGACCGCGCCTTCGGGCAGCAGTTTCGCGGCGACCGGCGGCGGCACGGCCAGCACGACCTGGTCGGCCTCCACCGGCTCGCCGGCCTCGACGCGCCAGGCGCCGTCCGCGCGGGACAGCCCGGTCACCTTCGTGTTGAGGCGGACGGTCGCGCCGGCCTCGGTCAGCCGGGCCAGGGCGGGCTCGCCGTGCAGCTTGCGCAGCGGCACGGTGGCCCAGCCGATGTCGGCGGCGCCGGCGTCGGTCAGCAGGCCCACCTGGAACACGGTCGCGGCCAGGCCCAGCGACGCCTGCTCCGCGGGGGCGTTCAGCGTCGCGATGCCCACCAGGTCCCACAGTTTCGTGATCGCGTCGCGGCTCTGCCCGTGCGCCTTGAGCCACTCGCCGAAGGTGCGCCGGTCGGAGCTGGGCGCGGCCGGGTCGACCGACTTCAGCGCGAGGGCGGCACCGGCGAAGCGCATCCGGTCGCCGAGGCCGAGCGGGGTGTAGCGCAGCACCGAGTCCGCGAGGTGCAGCGGCGCCGGCAGCGGGTTGCGGCGCAGCCACACCGGGCGGCGCAGCCGCGGCGAGTGCACCGGGATTTCCAGGCGCGGCTGGAGGTGCACGCGGTCGGTCACGCCGAGCCGCCGCAGGAAACCCAGGTAGGCGGTGCAGCAGCGGAGGAACACGTGCTGCCCGTTGTCGACGTGCAGGCCGTCGCGGGTGAACGAGTGCGTCAGGCCGCCCAGCAGGCCGCGCGACTCCAGCAGCGTCACCTCGTGCCCGGCGTCGGCGCAGCGCAGGGCCGCGGTGATCCCGGCGAGACCACCACCGACGACCGCGACCCGCTGCCTCATGCCGCCCGCCCGCCCAGGGCGCGGACCGCCACGCCCAGCTTCTCCCGCCCGGACAGCGACAGCCGCTTGTCGTACACCGCCGACGGCTGCTCGGCGATCCGTTCCAGCAGCTGCCGGTAGATGCCGGCCATCGCCAGGCAGCACGCGCCGCTGCGGCGGTCCAGCAGCGGGCCCAGACGCAGACCGTCGGCGTACCACTCGCGGGCGCGGGCGGCGCTGTGCCGGATCAGGTTCGCCAGGCCGCCGTCCGGGTCGGCCAGCGCGCCGTGGTCGATCCGCAGGTCGACCCCGAACGCGTCCAGGTCCTCCTCCGGCAGGTAGATCCGGCCGTTGAGGAGGTCCTCGCGGATGTCGCGCAGGATGTTGGTCTGCTGCAGGGCGATGCCCAGCGCGTCGGCATAGTGGGCGGCCCGCGGGTGCGGCCGGTGCCCGAACACGCCCAGGCACAGCCGTCCGATCGACCCGGCCACGCACCGGCAGTACTCGGTCAGCTCGTCGAACGTGCCGTAGCGGCGGCCCTCGATGTCCATCCAGACGCCGTCGAGCAGCTCCTCGAACGCCTCCAGCGGCACCGGGTAGCGGCGGGCGGCGTCGGCGACCGCGACCATGACCGGATCGGTGCTGCGGTCCAGCGCGGCCAGCTCCTTGCGCACCGTCTCCAGCCGCGCGGCCTTCTCCTCGACCGGCAGGTCGCCGTCGCCGATGTCGTCGACGCGCCGGGCCAGCGCGTACACCGCGCACAGCGCCGAGCGGCGCTGCCGGGTCAGCAGCCGGATGCCCCAGTAGAAGTTGCGGGCCTCCGTCCTGGTGATGTCCTCGCAGGTGGCGTAGGCCTGTTCGATCGTGGGTGCCGTCATGACAACCGACCACCTTCCCGGATCCGGCGGACATGGGCGGCCGGGCGCACCAGCAGAGCGATCAGGTGCGCCAGGACGTCGGTCTTGCGGGGGCGCGGGGTGCCGGCCAGGACGTCCCAGCGTGCCCGGCGCAGCGCGTCGAGGGTGGCCAGGCCCCCGGCGATGTAGCCCGCGACGGCGAGCCGCGCCCAGCCGTGCAGGCGGTCCAGCAGGGCCGCGCCCTCGGTGAGCAGGTCCAGCGCGCGGGCGGTCTGCGCGGCCACGGCCAGGCGCACCGGACGGCTCGTCGTGGGCGCGTCCAGGTCGGCCTCCGTGGCCCCGAACGCGGCCAGGTCCGCCTGCGGCAGGTAGACCCGCCCGTTGCGGCGGTCCTCGGCGACGTCCTGGCAGTGCTCGATCAGCTGGAGCGCGGTGCACACCCGGTCCGAGAGCCGCTCGGCGGCGGGGTCGCGCACCCCGAAGACGCGCAGCACGATCCGGCCGACCGGATCGGCCGAGAGCACGCAGTAGTCCTCCAGCTCGGCCTGGGTGGCGTACGTGGCGACACGCTGGTCCTGGAGATTCGCCCGCACCAGGCGATTGAACGGGTCGAGTTCCAGATCCCGGCGCCGAATCGCGGGAAGAAGATCACGTAATACCCGTTCGTGTGGTTGATCCCCCCGGAAGGCGCGTTCCAGATCGCGCTGGAATCGCAATAACCCGGGCGTGCGATCCGCGGCTGCCGACTCGTCCCCCAGATCGTCGATGACACGCGCGACGTCGTACACCGCCACCAGGTCCGCGCGCAGGTCACGGGGAAGTATCCGCAGCGCCACGGGAAAGTTCTCGGCGTGTTCCTTTTCGCGCAGCGCGCGGTCGCCGACCGTGCCGGGACCTGGGGGTGCGGGAGCCATCGCCTCATAATCACTCGGCGGCCGCCGCGAATTCTTCGCACCGGAAACAAAAATGAAGAAGCCCCGGTTGTCACGAGCTGACAGTATTGACCCGGACGATGGACGGCACGCGGGCGGCGAGTGGGGGTCCACGACATGACCGGCAGACGAGCGGAGACCAGCGACGGCACGCTGGCGGAGCTGGCGGCGGCGACCTCGAAGCGGTTGCCCCGGATGCTGGACGACGTGGCGCGGCTGCTGAACGAGCACTGGCCGGACTACGCCGAGTTCATCGTCACCGAGCGGGACGAGGTCCTGGTCTCCGCCAACATGTTCCTGCAGCGGCTGCTGCGGATGGCCAAATGGGACATCGCGGAACTGTCCGGCATCGCCGACCAGGCCGGCGACCGGTTCGGCGAGCAGCCGCTGTTCGAGGAGATCGGGCGCGCCCAGTGGCAGCAGGGCCGCGACCTGACGAGCCTGCTGTCGGCCTACCAGATCGGCGCGCGGGTGGCCTGGCACCACGTCGCCGAGGTCGCGCTCGAGGTCGGTGTCCCCTCCGACATGTTCGCCTCGCTGGCCGAGGCGGTGTTCATCTTCGTGGACCAGCTGTCCTCGGCGTCGGCGCGCGGATACGTGCTGGAGCAGTCCGAATCGGCGGCGATGCGGGAACGGCTGCGCGACGAGCTCGCCGACATGTTGCTGTCCGACCGTTCCGATTCCGCCGCGATTCGCGCCGCCGCGGCCCGGGTGGACTGGCCCCTTCCCCGGCAGGCTGCGGTGGTCCTGGTGGAGCCGGACAACCCGGTCGGCAGCGCGCTGCTGGGGCGGCTGGGGAACTCGTCGCTGCACGTCCGGCGGCAACGGCTGGTCTGCGCCATCGTGCCCGATCCGGACGGTCCGCAGCGGCGCCAGCGGCTGGCGTCGGCGTTGCGCGGCGCGGGCGCGGTGGTCGGGCACGCCGTGCCGCTGGAGCACCTGCCGGCCAGCATGCACGTCGCCGAGCTGGCCGCGCAGCTGCGCCGCACGCACGTGCTGGAGGACGATCCGGTGTTCGTCGACGAGCACCTGGACTCGATCATCGTGCGCCGCGACGCGAAGCTGTTCGACGCGCTGCGGCACCAGTGCCTGGCTCCCCTGGCGCCCCTCGGCCCGGTGACGCGCAAGCGGTTGTGCGAGACGCTCGCGTGCTGGCTGCGGCACCTGGGCGACCGCCGGGCGATGGCGGAGGAGCTGCACATCCACCCGCAGACCGTGCGCTACCGCATGACCCAGCTGCGTGAGCTGTTCGGCGAGAGCCTGGACGACCCGGACAACCGCCGCCGCCTCACGCTCGCCCTCGCCTGGGGCGGCACGGAATCCGGCGACCTCTGACTCTTCAGTCCAGTTCCGCCAGCACCGCGCGGAACTCGGCGAGGAAACCGTCCACGCTGTCCACCAGCGCCGTGTCCACGGTGGCGCTCATCGAGAACGAGCCGTACCACCCGAGCACGCCGATGGTGAACGGCGTGCCCGGCGCGAGCGGGATGATGGCGAACGCGGTGCGCAGCGGGAAGTCCCCGAAGTTCACCTGCCACGCCGCACCGGGCATGTTGGACACCGTGCCGTGGAAGAACCGTTCATTGTAGACAGTCCGGGCGAACCAGGAGTGGCAGAACGGCGGCATCAGGCCGGCCAGCGTGTGCTGCACGAACCGGGACGCGACGACCCGGGTGCCGGTGCGCAACCGCCTGGTGGCCTTGGCAATGCGCCGCAGGCGTTCGGCTTCGGGCATCTCGCCGAGCGGGATGTCCACCATCACCGCGGCGGTGACGTTGCCCTCCGCGCCGGGCCGCGGTTCGGCGGCCATCAGCGTGACCGAGGTCAGCATCGACTCCGGCAGCGGCGCGACCGCGATCCGCCGCAGCGCCCCGGCCACCCCGCCCAGGAGCAGGTCGGTCACCCGCACGCCGTGCTTGCGCGCGAGCTCGCGGACGTCGTCGAGCGGGATCTGCAGGGTCGCGTAGCGGCGGTCCGGCGGGTCGCCCGACGGCAGCCGGGTCTTGGGCCGCCCGTCGGTGGCCAGCTGTGCCAGCCCCACCGCCCCGGCGGCGGCCTTCTGCAGGGCGTTGGGCTGCTTCGTCTCGTTGATCCCGTCGAGCAGGCTGGGCGAGTCGAACAGTTCGAGCATCAGGCTGATCGTGCCGATGCCGTCGGCGACCGCGTGGTGCACCAGCGAGATCACCGCCGCGGTGTTCTCCTCGACGCCGCGCACGACGGCGAACCGCCACAGCGGCCGGTCCCGGGGCAGCGGCTCGCTCTGGAACCGCGCGACCAGCTCGTGCAGCGCCCCCATCCCGCCGGGCGTGCCGTCCGGGCGGGTCAGGTCGAAGTCGGGGACGTGCCAGTCCCAGTCGATGTCCGGGTGCGGCACCCAGTGCTGCCGCCGCCAGGGCGAGTAGTCCGACAGGCGCTGCGCGTAGCGGGGCATCGCGGGCAGCTTGTCGCGGATGGCCTGTTGCACCCACTCGCGCGTCGGCCCGGCGGGGCAGGCGGTGGTGTCGAGCATGATCAGCCCGCCGACGTGCTGCGGGTAGGCCGGGGTCTCGACGTGCAGGAAGAACGTGTCGGAGGCGGACACCCGGTCGACCGGCCGGGCGACCTGGGCGATCCAGGTGGCCGCGGCGATGAACACCACGGCGGCGGCCGCGTCGATCCAGTAGTGGTTGCCGGTGGCGATGATGACCGCGAACGTGATGGCGACGTGGATCGCGCTGACGATCTGCACGAGCCAGCCGCCGCGGATGCGGGCGAGGACGACGGAGACCCACAGCGCCCACCCGACGTGCAGCGAGGGCATCGCGGCCAGCTGGTTGGCGCCCTGGAGCATCGGCGAGCCCCAGGACAGGAAGGTGTGCCCGAGCCGGACGGTGTCGACGAACCCGGCGCCTTCGAGCATCCGCGGCGGCGCGACCGGGTAGAGCCAGAAGCAGGCGAGCGCGAACAGGTTCAGCCAGACGAAGCTGTTGCGCACCGAGCGGTAGTGCACCGGGTGGCGGGCGTGCACCCAGATCAGCAGGATGATCGCGCTCGCGATGTAGGTGATCGCGTACTCGTAGTTGGCGAAGACGCGGATCCAGCCCTGCTCGGCGAGCCACAGGTTGACCGGCAGCTCGAAGTCCAGGTGCATCCAGCGCTCGAACGCCAGCAGCGCCTCGCCGTTGGCGTGCGCGCGGGGCTCGCGGCCGGGCAGCGGGAACGCCTCGACCAGCAGGTACACCCCGAACAGGGCGAGCCCGAGCAGCAGTTCACCCCACCAGCCCGGGCGCCGGACGGCCGCCGCGCGGGCGTCCTGGACCACCGGGGACCGTGAGGTGGAACCGACGGTGAGCACACCGTCATATACCACGCTTCGTGGCCGGTGCGCTTGCTCGAATCACCGTTCGACCCCGTAATGCAGTGGGAGACGCCCGGCGCGGGCACGCCTTCGACGCGGCGGAGCCGCCCGTGCGCGGGGAGTTGCCGGCAGTCGCGATCGCGCCGCCACGACGGCGGGCGAAACCGGAGCTCAGGCGGCGGCCGCCACCCGCGCGAGCGCAGGACTCACCCGCGCGAGCGCAGGACTCACCCACGGGAGCGTGGGACTCACCCGCGGGAGCGTGGAACTCGCCCGCGGGAGCGTGGGACTCGCGGCCACGGGGCTCGCGGGAGGTCAGGCGGCCGCTGGTGCCGGGGTGTGGCGGCCGGCCAAGCGGAGCGTCACGCCGTCGCGGCGGAGTTTGCGCCAGCCGTGGCCCACGCAGGCCGCGACGGTCAGCGCGGTCAGCAGGCCGCTGAGGATGCCGCGCGACATCAGGCCCGCCTCGACGCCCCAGTGCAGGAACCCGATGGTCATCGCGGCGTCGATGAGCCGCGAGCCGCCCCACAGGAGGGCCACCTCGATGAACACGCGGTTCACCGTGCGGTGCTTGAACAGCTCCGCGGGCAGCCGCACGAAGTCCTTGGCCAGGCGCGCCGTGATGGGGCGCCCGATCATCGCGCTGCCGACGAAGATCAGGAACATCAGCACCGAGCCCACGGCCGGTTGCAGCACGTACACGACCGCGCTGGACGTGATCAGCGCGACCGCCGCCCGGCCGACCAGCATCGCCGTGCACAGCAGCAGCGTGCGGGGCATATCGCGCTTCATCAGGCGCCGGGCGCCGATGACGACCGCCGCCCATCCGAGCACCGCGCACAACGCGGGAACCAGACCGACGAAATTCAGCAGCAACGCCAGGAGCACCGACGGGATGACGACGGTTTCCAGCAACAGAATCGCCGCATCCTTGATCGTTTTCCGCAAATGCGGTATTTCGATCACCAAATGGCGCTCGCCGGACGACGCTCGGTGGTGCACGGGTTCCAGCCTCCAAGGGTCTGCCTGGGTGCGCGGGGGCAGCGCACTCAATCGACAGGCTCTGTAGGTTCCACCACCCGCCGGGCCCGAAACCTACGCCGGAAACCTGAGTTATTCCTGAGCGAAGGAGTCCGAAGAACGGGTGGGGACGGTTCCCGGGAATTTACCACTTCCGGGATAAACCCCGCGTTGGGCGGACCGGCTGGTCTCCGCCTGGACGCTCGGCGAGTGCGCCAGGCCGAACACGCCGACGATCAGCAGCGCGGCCGCGCCCGCCGTCGCCGCGAGCGGGCCCGGCTCGGTGACCAGGGTCGCGTTGAACGCCAGTAGCCCCAGGAAGTAGCTGGCCGCGGGGTTGACGATGGACATCACGGCGATCCCCGCGGACAGCGAACCCGACCCGTACGCCTGCTGCCCGAGCAGCAGCCCGGAGAAGGTCGACAGCGCCAGCACGTACCCCGGCCAGGTGAGCGCGGTGTGAGCGACACCCTCGTTCAACAGCAGGTCGGTGGTCAGCTTCATCATGGCTGCGCTGATCGCGTAGCAGATGCCGGCAGCGGTGGCGATGAGCGCGCTGTGCAGGAGCGGGCCGCGGTTCTGGGCGACCTGCACGAGGGTGACGACGGTGGCCGCGGCGATCAGCACGGCGATGAGCAGGCGGCCCTGGTCCGGCGACCCGCCCAGCGGCGCGGTGCCCTCGACCGCCAGGAACACCACCACGCCCCCGGTGATGGCGAGCCCGGCGAGCCAGTCCCGCAGCGGCGGCCAGCGCTTGATCGCGGCCGAGGCCATCGGCAGCGCGAAGAGCAGCTGGGTGACGAGCAGGGGCTGCACGAGCGCGATCGACCCGAAGTGCAGCGCGGCGGCCTGGCTGAAAAAGCCCAACAGGTTCGTGGCCCATCCCGCGAGCCACACCCTCTTGCGCAACAGCTTGCGGATCAGCCACAGTACGGGGACGCGGTGCCGCGCGGCGCGCCCGCCGGCGTCGGTGTCGGCAACCTCGATCACCGCGCGTCGTTGCAGCGCGGCAGACGCCGCGAACAGGAACGCCGCGGCGAATCCGAGGAATACCGGGACTAACACGTCACCTTTCAGCGCTTCCAGTGGCGGAAAGATTCCGGGAACTCAGCTCGAACCCCCGAACCGGGCAGATAGTGCACGGTACACCGAGGGCGCGGTCGCGCGCACCGCGATTGGCAGTCTCAGCCAGCGCGGGACGTACTGCTCGGCCCGTTCGGCCGTGATCGCCTCGACCACCGCCTGGGCGACCTTGCCCGCGGGCACCGGCCGGGGGCTGCGGCGCTGGTAGGGACGGCCGCGGCGGGCGAAGAACTCGGTGTCCACCACACCGGGCACGACGACGCCGACCCGCACCCCGGTCCCGGCCAGTTCCAGCCGCAGGCTCTCGGCGAACACGTCCACCCCGGCTTTGGTCGCGGAGTAGACCGACTCCCCCGCCACCCCCGCCCGGCCGGCGATGGATGTGACGAAGACCACTGCCGCGCGGGGCCGGTCGAGGAGGGCGGGCAGCAGGGCGCGGGTCAGTTCGACGGGCGCGGTGAGGTTCACGGCGAGCAGCCGCCGGACGTCGGCGCCGGACATGCCGGCCACCGGTCCGGCGTAGCCCAGGCCGGCGTTGTTGACGAGCACGTCGACGCGGCCGGCCCGGGCGGTGATCTCGGCGGCCGCGGCCTCGACGCCGCCGGGCTCGGCGAAGTCGGCACGCACGGCGACGCCGCCGGTACGCTCGGCGAGCGCGGCAAGCCGGTCGCCGTCCCGCCCGTGCAGCACGAGGCGAGCACCAGCCTCGTGCAGCCGGAGCGCGGTGGCCGCCCCGATGCCCGACGAGGCACCGGTGACCACCGCGACCGCACCACGCACGTCCATGGTCAGACTCCGTTCCGGACGGCGATCAGGCGCCGCCCACCCCTCCAGCGGACGCTGCCACCATCCCGGCCACGCGAACGAGGCCCGGCCACCACCGGCCGCCGGGCCGGCGCGGCGGCCGCCGGACGTCAGCCCGTGACCTGCACCGCGTCGACCACGAAGACCAGCGTCTCGTTCGGCTTGATCGGGCCGTTGCCGCGCGCGCCGTAGCCGAGGTCCGGCGGGATGACCAGCAGGCGGCGGCCGCCCTGCTTGATGCCCTCCAGCCCCTGGTCCCAGCCCGGGATCGCGGTGCCCTCGCCGAGCGCGAACGAGAACGGCGCCGACCCGAACGAGTTCTGCTGGTCCACCTTGTCCGACCAGGTGACCAGGTCGTAGTCCATCTGCAGCGTGCTGCCGGCGTGCGCGGTGGCGCCGGTGCCCGGCTTCAGGTCCTTGGTCAGCAGCTTGGTCGGCGCACCGCAGTCGTCCGGGATGGTGATCGTCGGCTTGCTGCCGAACTCGCCGCTCACGGTGATGTCGTCCGCGGTGCACTCGTGCGCGGCGCTGCCCGTGCCGTGCCCCGCCGAGGCGCTCGCGGACGCCCCAGCCGGCTCCGGCGCCGGGTAGGTCGGGCCGCCACCGGGCGGGAAGGACGACGGGTCCTGGTCGGGCGCGCAGGCCCCGAGAGCGAGGGCGGCTGCCGCCGCGAGCACGATCTTGCCAGCGTTACGCATGGCGACACCTTAACCGGGCGTTGACGTCGGCCGTCCGGCGGAGTACAAGATGCCGAGTCGTTGCGTGGCACGGGTGTACGCCACGTACAGGTCGTTCCACCCGCGCGGCGACTCGGCCACGATCTCCTCCGGCGCGAGCACCACGACCCCGTCGAACTCCAGTCCCTTGGCCTCGGCCACGGTCAGCACCGACACCGCGTCGCCGTGACCGTCCAGTTCGGACCGGACCGCGCCGAGCCGGGACGCGGGAACCAGCACCGCGACGGTGCCGCCGTCCGCGGCCGCCACCTCCTCGTCCACAATGGACGCCAGCGGCCGCTCGCCGAGCGGCGCTCGCCACGGCGGCACCCCGGTCTCCCGCACCGACGTGGGCACCCGCAGCCGCGGATCGACCTCGTGCAGGGCTTCGGCGGCGAGGTTCATGATCTCCACCGGCGTGCGGTAGTTGACCGTGAGCTCGCGCAGGCGCCAGCGGTCCCCGACGTACCGGCCGAGCATGTCCCGCCAGGACGACGCGCCACCGGGCGCGCCGGTCTGCGCGACGTCCCCGACGACGGTCATCGACCGGCTCGGGCAGCGCCGCATCAGCAGCCGCCAGTCCATCGCCGACAGCTCCTGCGCCTCGTCCACGATGACGTGCCCGAACGTCCAGGTCCGGTCGCGCGCGGCACGCTGCGCGGCGGTCAGGTGGCTGCTGCGCTCCTGCCGCTCGGCGAACAGCTCGGCGTCGAGGATGTCGGCGATGTTGATCTGGTCCTCGTCCAGGAGTTCCTCGTCCTGGTCCATGATGTCGAGCACACCCTCGGCGTAGGCGCGCTCCTCGCGCTCCCGTCGCTCGCGGGCCTCGCGCTCGCCCGCGTCGTCCTCGCCGAGCAGCTCGGCCAGCTCGTCGAGCAACGGCACGTCACCCGGCGTCCAGGGCGAGCGGGCCGGGCGCTTCAGCGCGCCGCGGTCGTCGTCGGAGAGCAGCCCGTCGGAGGCGGACAGCAGGCGGCCGGCGTCGGCGAACAGGTCGCGCAGCAGCCGCTGCGGGGTGAGCTTCGGCCACAGCTCGTCGAGCGCGGCCGCCACGGTGCCGGACTCGGACAGCTCCTTGCGGATCTCCACCCGATCCCCCGCGTCCAGCACCGGCGCGTCGGGGTCCTCGCCCGCCTCGAGCGGGATGTCGGGGACCCCTTCGAACAGGTCGACCTCCATGCGAACGGCGGCCCGCTCGGTCAGCGCGTCCAGCATCGCGTCGACGAACACGCGCCGCGCGAGGTTGTGCGGACGGCGGGTGCGCCGGGCCTTGTCGCGGGCCCGTTCCACCACGTCCGGGTCCAGCACCAGCACGTCGTCGTCGAAGGCGACCTCGAACTTCTCCTCCGGCACCCGCTGGCGGTCGGCGACGGCCCGGGTGAGGACGTCGACCATGACCGGGCGGCCCTTGACCTCGGCCGCCTCCCGGCTGTCCGCGCCGCGCGCCCGGATGCCGGGGAACAGCTGTCCGATCGTGGACAGCAGCACGCCGGTCTCCCCGAGCGAGGGCAGGACCTGGCCGATGTAGCGCAGGAACGTGCTGTTCGGGCCGACCACCAGGACACCGCGCGAGGCGAGCTGCTGGCGGTAGGTGTAGAGGAGGTAGGCGGCCCGGTGCAGGGCCACGGCGGTCTTGCCGGTGCCCGGCCCGCCCTGCACGACGACCACGCCGCCCAGCTCGTCGCGGATGATGTCGTCCTGTTCGGCCTGGATGGTGGCGACGATGTCGCCCATCTCACCCGTGCGCTTGCGCTCCAGCGCGGCCAGCAGGGCTGCCTCACGGCCCGGCCCCAGGTCGGCCTGCTGCCCGTCGGCCGCGCGCAGGTCGAGGATCTCGTCGTCGAGGCCGACGACCTTGCGGCTGAGCGTGCGGATGTGCCTGCGGCGCCGCACGCCCTCCGGCGACGCGGCGGTGGCCAGGTAGAACGGTCGCGCGGCGGGCGCGCGCCAGTCCAGCAGCAGCGGCTCGTAGTCGCCGTCGGAGTCGAACAGCCCGAGGCGGCCGATGTAGGCGGGCCCGGCCTGGTCGTGGAAGTCGAGCCGGCCGAAGCACAGGCCCTGCTCGACCGAGCCGAGCTGCGCGAGCCGTTCGTGGTGGAGGCTGCTGGCGGCGTCCCGCTCGGCGCTTTCCTGCGGCGTCTCCCCCGGGGAGCGCAGCGCCCGCTCCAGGCGGCGCTCGGTGGTTTCGCGTTCGGCGTCGAGCCTGCGGTAGAGCATGGACACGTAGTCCTGCTCGCGCTGGAGGTCGGTGGCGTTGTCTGGTTGGCGGTCCCCAGCCACGGACAAGAGCAACCCACTTTCGGCGTTCGGGTGATTGGTCGGCCTGGGATCAACGAAGGCCGACGCCCGGGAATTCCCGGCCGCGCGTCAGAACGGCAGGCCGAGCGTGGGCAGGCCGATCGCCGAGTCCACCGCGAGGGCGCAGAACAGGATCATCAGGTACGTGTTCGACCGGTGGAACAGCGCCATCGGCTTGGTCTCCACCCCGCGCTTGACGCCGGAGTACAGGCGGTGCGCGTAGAAGAGGAACCACGACCCGGCCAGCACCGCGAAGCTCGCGTACAGCCAGCTCGTCGCGGGCAGCAGGAGCAGCGTCCAGCCGACCATGACCCACGAGTAGATCAGGATCTGGCGGGCGACGTGCTCGGCCGTGGCGACCACCGGCAGCATCGGCACGCCGGCGCGCTCGTAGTCGTCCTTGTACTTCATGGCCAGCGCCCAGGTGTGCGGCGGTGTCCAGAAGAAGATGACGGCGAACATCACGAACGCCGGCCACTGCACCGTGCCGGTGACCGCGGCCCAGCCGATCACCACCGGCATGCAGCCGGCGGCCCCGCCCCACACCACGTTCTGCGCCGTGCGCCGCTTGAGCACCAGCGTGTAGACGAAGATGTAGAACAGGATCGTCGCGATCGCCAGCACGGCGGCCAGCAGGTTCACCGTGAAGTACAGCATCGCGAACGAACCGGCACCCAGCGCCAGCGCGAACACCAGGGCGTTGCGCCGGGGCACCGAGTCCCGCACCAGCGGGCGCCGCTTGGTCCGGTTCATCACCTTGTCGATGTCGGCGTCGATCACGCAGTTGAGCGCGTTCGCGCTGCCCGCGGCCATGGTGCCGCCGACCAGCGTCGCCAGGATCAGCCACGGCGACGGGATCGTGCGCGCGGCGAGGAACATCGCCGGGATGGTGGTGACCAACAGCAGCTCGATGACCTGAGGCTTGGTCAGGGCGACGTAGGCGCCGACGATCCGGCTCACGCGCCGCAGACCGCGCGGGCGCTCGCCTCCGGGGTCGACAGCGCTGGTGCTGTCACTGCGCCCGTGCGCAGCGTTCACCAACGACAATTCCGCTCCCTGAGTCAGATTCGGTGGCGCCGAGGGCGGCCCGGCACCGCAACCGATCGTAATCGCCGGGTCGGCACCCCGCGCGCACCGGGGTGCCCCGGCCGCGTGTGTCGGCCCCGGAGGCGCCGGGTACCCGACCTACTAGGCTGGCGCCCGGGGTTGCGCTTGTGGTCGTGCGCACGCCCGCTAGCAGGAATATCGTCTCTTCCGGATCGATTGAGATGAGTGGAGCCTGCGCGCGCGAGACCCCTGCGAACAGAAGATGTCACCGAGAAGGACGGGGAGTTCGAGTTCAGTGTCCGATATCGCCTCCATCAGCGAGAACAACCCATTGCTGCGGCGGAACCTGCCCGCCGACTGGACCGACCTCGACACCCGCGCGGTCGACACCGTCCGGGTGCTGGCCGCCGACGCGGTCGAGAACTGCGGCAGCGGGCACCCCGGCACCGCGATGAGCCTGGCGCCGGTGGCGTACTCGCTCTTCCAGCGGATCATGCGCCACGACCCGAGCGACCCGGAGTGGCCGGCGCGTGACCGGTTCGTCCTCTCCGCGGGGCACTCCAGCCTGACGCTCTACATCCAGCTGTTCCTCGCCGGCTACGGCCTGGAGCTGGAGGACCTCAAGCAGCTGCGCAAGTGGGGCTCGAAGACCCCGGGTCACCCGGAGTACCAGCACACCAAGGGCGTGGAGACCACCACCGGCCCGCTGGGCCAGGGCCTGGCCAACGCGGTCGGCAAGGCGATGGCCGCCCGCCGCGAGCGCGGCCTGCTCGATCCCGAGCCCGCCCCCGGCGAGAGCCTCTTCGACCACCACATCTTCGTGATCGCCTCCGACGGCGACATCGAGGAGGGCGTGACCTCCGAGGCGTCGTCCATCGCGGGCCGCCAGGAGCTGGGCAACCTGGTCGTCATCTACGACGACAACAAGATCTCGATCGAGGACGACACCAACATCGCGCTGTCCGAGGACACCGCCAAGCGGTACGAGTCCTACGGCTGGCACGTCCAGGTCGTCGAGGGCGGCGAGGACGTCGTGGCGATCGAGGAGGCCATCGCGGCGGCCAAGGCGGAGACCACCCGCCCGTCGTTCATCCTGCTGCGCACCGTGATCGGCTACCCGGCGCCGAACAAGATGAACACCGGCAAGGCGCACGGCGCCGCGCTGGGCGCCGACGAGGTCGCCGCGGTCAAGGAGATCCTCGGCTTCGACCCGGAGCGCAGCTTCCAGGTCGACGACGAGGTGCTCGAGCACACCCGCAAGGCGCTGGAGCGCGGCAAGCAGGAGCGCGCCGCCTGGCAGGAGCGCTTCGACGCGTGGGCCGCCGCCAACCCGGAGCGCAAGCGGCTCGCCGACCGGCTGGCCACCCGCGACCTGCCCGAGGGCTGGGCCGAGAAGCTGCCCAGCTGGGAGCCCGACGCCAAGGGCATCGCCACCCGCAAGGCCTCGGGTGAGGTCCTCAACGCGCTGGCCGACGTGCTGCCGGAGCTGTGGGGCGGTTCGGCCGACCTGGCCGAGAGCAACAACACCACCATGAAGGGCGCCGACTCGTTCGGCCCGGAGAAGGCCTCCACCGGCATGTGGCAGGCCAACCCCTACGGCCGCACGCTGCACTTCGGTGTCCGCGAGCACGCCATGGGCTCGATCCTCAACGGCATCGCGCTGCACGGCGGCACCCGCCCGTACGGCGCCACCTTCCTGGTGTTCAGCGACTACATGCGCCCGCCGGTGCGGCTGGCCGCGCTGATGCACGCGCCGGTCATCTACGTGTGGACGCACGACTCGATCGGCCTGGGCGAGGACGGCCCGACGCACCAGCCGATCGAGCACCTGGCCTCGCTGCGCGCCATCCCGGGCCTGAACGTGGTCCGGCCCGCCGACGCCAACGAGACCGCCGGCGCCTGGAAGGCCGCGCTGGAGGACAAGCGCCACCCGTCGGGCCTGGCGCTGACCCGCCAGAACGTCCCGGTGCTCGAGGGCACCTCCGCGGACAAGGTCGCCAAGGGCGCCTACGTGCTCGCCGACGCCTCCTCCGGCACCCCGGAGGTCGTGCTGATGGCGACCGGTTCCGAGGTCCAGCTGGCCGTCGAGGCGCGCAAGACGCTGGAGGCCGACGGCGTGCCCACGCGGGTCGTGTCGGTGCCGTGCGTCGAGTGGTTCGAGGCGCAGGACGAGTCCTACCGGGAGTCGGTCCTGCCCAGCGGGGTGAAGGCCCGCGTGTCGGTCGAGGCCGGCATCGCGCAGCCGTGGTACCGCTGGGTCGGCGACGCCGGTGAGATCGTCTCGATCGAGCACTTCGGGGCCTCGGCCGACTACCAGACCCTGTTCCGCGAGTTCGGGTTCACCGCCGACGCCGTGGTCGACGCCGCGCGCCGCTCGCTCGCCAAGACCAAGAACTCCTGATCACCGAAAAAGGGGATGAAGTCATGAGCGACAACCTTGCTCAGCTGACCCAGGCCGGCGTGTCCATCTGGCTCGACGACCTGTCCCGCGAACGGCTGAACTCCGGCAACCTGGCCGGGCTCATCCGCGACCGGCACGTGACCGGCGTGACGACCAACCCGACGATCTTCGCCAACGCCCTGTCCAACGGCGAGGCCTACGACGAGCAGGTGCGCGAGCTGGCCGCCCGCGGCGCCGACGTCCACGCGGTCGTGCGCGAGCTGACCACCACCGACGTGCGCAACGCCGCGGACCTGTTCCGCGACGTCTACACCCGCACCAACGGGGTGGACGGCCGCGTGTCCATCGAGGTCGACCCGCGCCTGGCCCGCGACGCCGACAAGACGGCCGCCGAGGCGCAGGACCTGTGGAAGACCGTCGACCGGCCCAACATCCTGGTCAAGATCCCGGCCACCGAGGAGGGCCTGCCGGCGATCACCAAGACGCTGGCCGAGGGCATCAGCGTCAACGTCACGCTGATCTTCTCGGTGGAGCGCTACCGCAAGGTGATCGAGGCCTTCTTCGCCGGCCTGGAGCAGGCCAAGGCCAACGGCCACGACCTGGCCACCATCGAGTCGGTCGCCTCGTTCTTCGTGTCCCGGGTGGACACCGAGATCGACAAGCGGCTGGACGCGATCGGCACCGACGAGGCCAAGGCGCTGCGCGGCGAGGCCGCCATCGCCAACGCCCGGCTCGCCTACGCCGCCTACGAGGAGCTGTTCGCCACCGACCGCTGGCAGGCCCTGGCCGCCGCCGGCGCCCGGCCGCAGCGCCCGCTGTGGGCCTCCACCGGCGTGAAGGACCCGTCCTACTCGGACACCCGCTACGTCGACCAGCTCGTCGTCGCCGGCACGGTCAACACCATGCCGGAGAAGACGCTGCTCGCCGCCGCCGACCACGCGAAGGTCGAGGGTGACAAGGTCACCGGCACCGGCGCGCAGGCGCAGGAGGTGTTCGACAAGCTCGCCGCGGTGGGCATCGACATCCCGGACGTCTTCCGCACGTTGGAGGACGAGGGCGTGGAGAAGTTCGACAAGTCCTGGGCCGAGCTGCTGGAGACCGTCACCGGCCAGCTCGAGAAGGCGAAGGGCTGACGCCGTGGTGGGGGAAGAGCTGACCGTCACGATCAGCGACGAGGAGCTGGCCGCGCGGGCGGCTCCGCTGGTCGGCGAGCTCGTCGCCGGCCAGGTCGCGTCCAAGGTCGCGGCGCAGGACCCCACCCTGTGGGGTCCGGACGCCGAGTCCGAGGCCTCGATCCGGCTGTCCTGGACCACCCTGCACAAGTCGTCGCGGCCGCTGATCGGCGAGATCGAGGCGCTGCGCGAGGAGCTGCGCGGCGAGGGCGTCGACCGGATCGTCCTCGCCGGCATGGGCGGCTCCTCGCTCGCGCCGGAGGTCATCGCGGCGACCGAGCACGTGGCGCTGACCGTGCTGGACACCACCGACCCGGGCCAGGTCGCCGACGCGCTCGCCGGTGACCTCCAGCGCACGGTGCTGGTGGTGTCGTCGAAGTCCGGCGGCACGGTGGAGACCGACAGCCACCGCCGGATCTTCGCGAAGGCGTTCGCCGACAACGGGATCGACGCCGCGCGCCGCATCATCGTGGTCACCGACCCGGGCTCGCCCCTGTCGGAGCTCGCCGAGAAGGAGGGGTACCGCAAGGTGTTCCTCGCCGACCCGCACGTGGGCGGGCGCTACTCGGCGCTCACCGCGTTCGGGCTGGTGCCCGCGGGGCTGGCCGGGGCGGACATCGCCCGGCTGCTCGACCAGGCCGCGGCGGCCGCGCAGGTGCTCGGCGAGGACAGCGCGGACAACCCGGCGGTCAAGCTGGCCGCCGCGTGGGGCGCCGCGCACAACGCGGGCGCGGAGAAGGTCGTGCTGGCCGACACCGGGTCCGGCATCACCGGGTTCGCCGACTGGGCCGAGCAGCTGATCGCCGAGTCGACCGGCAAGCTCGGCACCGGCCTGCTGCCGGTCGCCGTGGACGGCCCGGCCGCGCCCGGGTTCGCCGACGCGGGCGCCGACGCGACCCCGGTCGCGATCGGCCCGGTCACCGGCGCCGCCAAGGTCGGCACCACCGGCTCGCTCGGCGCGCAGTTCCTGCTGTGGGAGTTCGCCACCGCGATCGCCGGGCGGCTGCTGAAGATCAACCCGTTCGACCAGCCGGACGTGGAGGCCGCGAAGAAGGCCGCCCGCTCGCTGCTGGACGACCCGTCGAAGCTGTCCGGCGGCGAGACGCCGAGCGCGGTGGACGACGCGGTGGAGATCTTCGCCCCGGCCGGGGTGTCCGGGGACGGCTCGCTGTCCGACGTGCTGCGGGAGTTCCTGGCGACCGCGCCGGAGGGCGGCTACCTCGCGGTGCAGGCCTACCTGGACCGGCTCGACGACGCCTCGGCGGCGCTGCTGCGTCCGGAGCTGGCGAAGCGGACCGGGCTGCAGACCACCTTCGGGTGGGGGCCGCGGTTCCTGCACTCGACCGGCCAGTACCACAAGGGCGGTCACCAGAACGGCATCTTCCTGCAGATCACCGGCGCGAACGAGCACGACCTCGACGTGCCGGACCGGCCCTACACCCTGGGCCAGCTGCAGCACGCGCAGGCGCTCGGCGACGGCCAGGTGCTGACCGAGCGCGGCCGTCCGGTGCTGCGGCTGCACCTGACCGACCGGGCCGCGGGCCTGGCCGAACTGATGCGCGCCGTACAGGAGGCCGAGTGACGAGTAAGGCGTGGCACAACCCGCTGCGGGATCCTCGCGACAAGCGGCTGCCGCGGATCGCCGGGCCGTCCAGCCTGGTGATCTTCGGCGTCACCGGTGACCTCTCCCGCAAGAAGCTGATGCCGGCGATCTACGACCTGGCCAACCGCGGCCTGCTGCCCGCCGGGTTCTCGCTGGTCGGTTTCGCGCGGCGGGACTGGGAGAACGAGGACTTCGGGCAGCTCGTGCACGACGCGGTCGCCGAGCACGCCCGGACCCCGTTCCGCGAGTCGGTGTGGAACCGGCTCGCCGAGGGCATCCGCTTCGTGCAGGGCACGTTCGACGACGACGACGCGTTCGACCGGCTCGCGCAGACGGTGCGCGAGCTGGACGCCGAGCGCGGCACCGGTGGCAACACCGCGTTCTACCTGTCGATCCCGCCCAGCGCGTTCCCGGTGGTGACCAAGCAGCTGGCCCGCTCGGGTCTGGCGACCTCCGACGACGAGTCGTGGCGCCGCGTGGTGATCGAGAAGCCGTTCGGCCACGACCTGGCCAGCGCCAAGGAGCTCAACGCGATCGTCAACGACGTCTTCCCCGAGGAGTCGGTGTTCCGCATCGACCACTACCTCGGCAAGGAGACCGTCCAGAACATCCTCGCGCTGCGCTTCGCCAACCAGCTGTTCGAGCCGATCTGGAACGCCAACTACGTCGACCACGTGCAGATCACCATGGCCGAGGACATCGGCCTGGGCGGTCGCGCCGGGTACTACGACGGCATCGGCGCGGCGCGGGACGTGATCCAGAACCACCTCCTCCAGCTGCTCGCGTTCACCGCGATGGAGGAGCCGCTGTCGTTCGAGCCGCGCGCGCTGCGGGCGGAGAAGATCAAGGTCCTGCGCGCCACCAAGCCGATGCAGCCGTTCGCCGAGACCACGGCGCGCGGCCAGTACACCGGCGGCTGGCAGGGCGGCAAGAAGGTGCCGGGGCTGTTGCAGGAGGCCGGGTTCGCGAAGGACTCGACCACCGAGACCTACGCCGCGGTGTCGCTGGAGGTGCAGAACCGCCGCTGGGCGGGGGTGCCGTTCTACCTGCGCACCGGCAAGCGGCTGGGCCGCCGCGTCACCGAGATCGCGGTCGTGTTCAAGCGGGCGCCGCACCTGCCGTTCGACTACACCTCCACCGAGGAGCTGGGGCAGAACGCCCTGGTGATCCGGGTGCAGCCGGACGAGGGCGTGACACTGCGGTTCGGCTCGAAGGTGCCGGGCACCACGATGGAGGTCCGGGACGTCACGATGGACTTCGGCTACGGGCACGCGTTCACCGAGTCCTCGCCGGAGGCCTACGAGCGGCTGATCCTGGACGTGCTGCTCGGGGAGCCGTCGTTGTTCCCGGTCAACGAAGAGGTCGAGCTGTCCTGGCAGATCCTCGACCCGATCCTGGAGTTCTGGGCCAAGAACGGCGCGCCGGAGCCCTACGCGCCGGGCACCTGGGGCCCGGAGACCGCGGACGAGGTCCTGGAGCGCAGCGGCCGGAACTGGAGGCGCCCGTGATCATCGACCTGCCCTCGACCACGACCTCACAGGTCAACCGGAAGATGGTCGAGCTGCGTGAGCGCGGCGGCGCCGTCGCGCGCGGCCGGGTGCTGACGCTGGTGATCGTCGACGACGACGGCGAGCACCTGGAGGCCCACATCGACGCGGCCAACGAGGCCAGCCGCGAGCACCCGTGCCGGGTGATCGTGCTGGCCCGCGGGTCGCGCACAGCCGCGGCCCGGATCGACGCGCAGATCCGCGTCGGCGGGGACGCCGGCGCGAGCGAGGTCATCATCCTGCGGCTGTACGGGCCGCTGGCATCGCAGGGCCAGAGCGCGGTGATCCCGCTGCTGCTGCCCGACGCGCCGATCGTGGCGTGGTGGCCCAGCTCCGGCCCGAAGGTGCCGGCGCAGGACCCGATCGGGGAGCTGGCGCAGCGCCGGATCACCGACTCGGCGGCAGAGCGCAACCCGATAAGGGCGCTGTCGGCGCGGCGGAAGGCGTACGTGCCGGGTGACACGGACCTGGCGTGGACGCGGCTGACCAACTGGCGCGCCCAGCTGGTCGCGGCGCTGGACCTGCCGCCGTACGAGAAGGTCACCGGTGCGACGGTGACCGGTGAGGCCGATTCGCCGTCGACCGAGCTGCTGGCCGGCTGGCTGGCGGAGTACCTGAAGGTGCCGGTGCGCCGGGTCAAGACGACGACGGCGCAGGGCATCGTGTCGGTGGAGCTGGAGCGCCGCTCGGGTGTGATCGCGCTGCACCGGCCGGACGGCAAGGTGGGCACGCTCATGCAGCCGGGCCAGCCGACGCGGCGGATCGCCCTGCACCGGCGCAACACCAAGGACTGCCTGATCGAGGAGCTGCGGCGGCTCGACCCGGACGAGGTGTTCGAGGCGTCGCTGCAGGGCCTGGACAAGCTGGCCTCGGGCGCGGTCAAGGCGGCCAAGAAGCCGGGCGCGAAGAAGCCGGCGAAGGCGGGCGCGTGATGAGCTCCTCGGAAGTGGTGGTCTACGCGAACGGTGAGCTGCTCGCGGCGGCCGCGGCGGCCCGGCTGGTGACGCGCCTGGTGGATCTCCAGGCCGCGAAGGGGTCGGTGTCGGTGGTGCCGACCGGCGGCGGCACCGGGATCGCGGTGCTGGAGCAGTTGCGCCGTTCCCCCGCCCGGGACGCGGTGGACTGGTCGCGGCTGGACATCTACTGGGGCGACGAGCGGTTCGTGCCGGCGGACGACGACGAGCGCAACGAGAAGCAGGCCCGCCAGGCGCTGCTGGACCACGTGCCCGTCGATCCGAAGCGGGTGCACGCGATGGCGGCGTCGGACGGCGAGTTCGGTGACGACGTGGACGCGGCCGCGGCGGCGTACGCGCGGGTGCTGGCGGACAACGCGCAGCCGGAGGACCACGGCGACGTGCCGCAGTTCGACATCTGCCTGCTGGGTCTGGGCGGCGAGGGCCACACGGCGTCGGTGTTCCCGGAGTCGCCGGCGGTGTACGAGACCGAGCGGTCGGTGGTGGCGGTGCGCAACTGCCCCAAGCCCCCGCCGACGCGCGTGTCGCTGACGCTGCCCGCGATCCGGCGCTCCCACGACGTCTGGCTGATGACGACGGGTGAGGCGAAGGCCGACGCGGTGGCGCTGGCGCTGTCCGGCGCGGGTGAGGTGCAGGTGCCCGTGGCGGGCGCCCGCGGCCAGCGGAGGACGCTGTGGCTGCTCGACCGCGCGGCGGCGGGCAAGCTGTCGAACGTGTACCTGCCACCCACGGCGTGAGGTGAGGGGTGAAGGCCCGCCGGTGCCGCCGGCGGGCCTTCGCTCTGTCTGGCCTGCGGCCCAGCCCCACCACGGGTTCGCCCGGCCGCCACCGACATAGCCGGCCTCGTCGCGCCGGCCCGCCACGTTGCCGCCGCCGGGCCTTCACTCTGTCTGGCCCTTGGCGCCGCGTCGGCGGCCTGCGCCGCGGAACGGGGCCGCGCCGATGCGGTCCGCGCGGCAGGCGCAGCCAGGTTGTGGCCCTCCCCCGCCACGGTTCGCCCGGCCACCACCCACTGAGCCGGCCTCGTCACCCCGGCCCGCCGGGTTGCCGCCCACCCATGGGCAGCAGCCTGGTCCAGAACGCGGCCCCAGCGGCCAGTTCCCTCCTAATGCCGGCGGCGCCCCCGCCACTCGTCCTCCCTCACGGTGTGTGAGGTCCGCGTTAGCATCCGCACATTGTTGCGGCCACTCGCGTCCCGATCGGGTGACTTCGGACTCTCATAGGCAGTCCACAAGACGAGTGAGGTCCAAACCATGAGCTCCGAGGGACTCTCCATCGGGATTTCGGTCGGCGGCCCAGGCGCGCGCGCCGCCGACCGGGCGCACCGCGGCACCCGGTCGCGCCGGGCGGCGCTCGCCCGGCGCGCGGTGTGGGTGCCGCTCGCGATCGACGCCACCGCCATCCTCATCGCCGTGCTCGACGTCTGGCTCGTCATCCCCGAGAAGGCGCCGCCCTACTCGATCTACCTGTCCGGACTCGCCTGCCTGGCGCTGGCCGGCCGCCGCTGGATGCCGTTCGGCGTGGTGCTGCTGACCGTGCCCGGCTTCCTCACCGGCTGGTCGCAGCTGGCCGCGATGATCGCGCTGGGCATGCTCGCCACCCGCAAACAGACCCACTGGCAGGTGTGGGTCGGGGCGGCGCTGGTGTGGATGTGCCGGTTCGTGCAGTGGCCGCCGAGCGACTTCGCCCAGCTGAGCTGGCGCGAGCACGTCCTGGACGGCATCTACGGCGTCCTGGTGGCCGGCATGCCGATCGCGATCGGGCTGCTCATCGGCGCCCGCGCGCAGCTGTCCCAGAAGCTGGGTGAGCTGGCCGCCAGCCGGGACCGGGAACGCAAGCTCACCGCGGACGCCGTGCGCGCCGAGGAGCGGGCGCGGCTGGCGCGCGAGATGCACGACGTGGTCTCCCACGACATCACCCTGATCGCGATGCAGGCCGGGGTGCTCACCGCGCAGGAGTCGCCGTCGGCGCGGCAGACCGCCGAGGTCATCCGGCAGCTGTCCACCCGCACCCTGGAGGAGCTGCGGTCGCTGGTGGGCGTGCTGCGGTCCGGGCTGGAGGACGACGGCCCGCAACCCGGGATCGCCGAACTCGGACGGCTGGTGCACGACAGCGCGGTCGCGGTGCGGCTGACGATGGACGAGGTGCCCGACGACGTGCCGCCGAAGGTGTCGGCAGCGGCCTACCGCACGGTGCAGGAAGCGCTGACCAACGTGCGCAAGCACGCGCCCGGCGCGACCGCGACGGTCCTCGTCCGCGGTGAGGACGGCGCGCTGAGCGTGGAGGTGCGCAACGAGCGCCCCTGCCACGAGGCGACGGAACTCCCCTCGGGCGGCTACGGTCTCACCGGGCTCGCCGAACGGGCTCGGCTGCTGGGCGGCAGCCTGGAAACGTGCCCCACCGAGGACGGCGGCTTCCGCGTGCGGGCCCGCTACCCGCTGGGCGTCTGACCCCCAGGCCCCGCCGACCGCGCAGCGGCCCGCGTGAGCCCCGGCAGCGCGCGCGGGGCCGGGCGTCGGTGCGTCAGGCCGCGGACCTCCGCGAACGGCAACCCGGAACCGTCCGGAACGCAGAACGGACCCGCTCCGCCGGTGCGCGCCGGCGAGGCGGGTCCGTGTCCGGGAAAGCGCTTCCTCAGATCTGACGGCGCTGACGCAGCCGTTCGAGCGCCTCGGCGAGGATGGCCTCACCGTCGGCGTCGCTGCGCCGTTCCTTCACGTACGCCAGGTGGGTCTTGTACGGCTCGGTCCGCGGCGCGGCCGGCGGGTTCTTCTCGTCCTGGCCGGCGGGCAGCCCGCAGCGCGGGCAGTCCCACTCGTCCGGCACCTCCGCGTCCATGGCGAACGACGGCTTGGACTCGTGCCCGTTGGCACACCAGTACGACACCCGGCGGCGGGGAGCGGTCTCACCGCGCTCCGACTCACCGGACGGACCGGCACCGACCCTGGTGCCTCTGATTGCGTTACCGCCAACCATGAATCCTCACAGTGTGGATAGGCGGCGCACCCCCCATAGGCACGCCCGTGCGTTCAGGCCGTCACACCTTCAGCAGCAGGCCCAGGCCCACGATGCTGATCAGCCAGATGGCGCCCAGCAGCAGGGTGATGCGGTCGAGGTTCTTCTCGGCCACGCTCGACCCCGCCAGGCTCGACTGCATGCCACCCCCGAACAGCGAGGACAACCCGCCACCGCGGCCGCGGTGCAGCAGCACGGCGATCACGAGCAGCACGCTGGACGCGATCAGCAGGATTTGCAGGAACAGCTTCATCTCATCCTCTGGTCTTCGGGAGTTGCCTGATCGTGTGACGGTCTGAGGTTGCCAGACTACTCGCCGACCCCCCGGTTACGGCAGCGGCCCACCCGCGGCCAGCGCGCACAGCTTGGTGAACTCGTCGGCCTGCAGGCTCGCCCCGCCGACCAGCGCACCGTCGATGTTGTCGCACGCGACCAGCTCGGCGATGTTGCCCGACTTGACCGACCCGCCGTAGAGCACGCGGACCTCGTCGGCCACCTCGGCGCCGTACTTGTCGGCCAGGGCGCCGCGCAGCGCCTTGCAGACCTCCTCGGCGTCGGTCGAGGTCGCCACCTTGCCGGTGCCGATGGCCCACACCGGCTCGTAGGCGACCACGACGTGGTCCTTGACCTGCTCGGGCTTGAGGCCCTTGAGCCCGGCGATCAGCTGCTCGACGCAGTGGGCGACGTGTCCGCCGGCCTCCCGCACCTCGAGCTTCTCGCCGACGCACAGGATCGGCTTGATGCCGTGCTTGATCGCGGCGCGGACCTTCTTGCCGACGAGCTCGTCGTCCTCGTGGTGGTACTCGCGCCGCTCGGAGTGCCCGACCGTGACGTAGGAGCAGCCGAGCTTGGCGAGCATCGGACCGGACACGTCACCGGTGTAGGCGCCGGAGTCGTGCGGCGAGAGGTCCTGCGCGCCGTAGGTCAGCAGCAGCTTGTCCCCGTCGACCAGGGTCTGGATGCTCCGGATGTCGGTGAACGGCGGCAGGACCGCGACATCGACCTTGGCGTAGTACTTCTCGGGCAGCGAGAAGGCGATCTTCTGCACCAGGGCGATGGCCTCGAGGTGGTTGAGGTTCATCTTCCAGTTGCCCGCGATGAACGGCTTGCGCGCCATCAGGCACCACCCTCCAGCACCGCGACGCCCGGCAGTTCCTTGCCCTCGAGGTACTCCAGGGAGGCGCCGCCACCGGTGGAGATGTGCGAGAACTTCTCCTCCGGCAGGCCCAGCACGCGCACCGCGGCCGCGGAGTCGCCACCGCCGACCACGCTGAACGCGTCCGAGTCGGCGATCGCCTGCGCGACACCCTTGGTGCCGGCCGCGAACGGGGCCATCTCGAACACGCCGGCCGGGCCGTTCCAGAACACCGTCTTCGCCGCGGCCACCTCGGCCGCGAAGTGCTCGGTGGTGCGCGGGCCGATGTCCAGGCCCATCCAGCCGTCCGGGATCTTCTCGGCCGCGACGGTGTCGGTCGCGGCGTCGGCCGCGAACTTGTCCGCCACCACCACGTCGGAGGGCACGACGATCTTGTCCGCGTGCTCGGCCAGCAGCTTGCGCGCGGTCTCCACGTAGTCCTGCTCCAGCAGGGACGAGCCGACGCCGTGGCCCTGGGCGGACAGGAAGGTGAAGGCCATGCCGCCGCCGATGAGCAGGCGGTCCACCTTCGGCAGGAGCGCCTCGATGACCGCGAGCTTGTCCGACACCTTCGACCCGCCGAGCACGACCACGTACGGCCGCTGCGGGTCGCCGGTCAGCTTGCTCAGCACCTCCAGCTCGGCGAGCACCAGGCCGCCGGCGTAGGCGGGCAGCGCGCGGGCCACGTCGTAGACCGAGGCCTGCTTGCGGTGCACCACGCCGAAGCCGTCCGACACGAAAGCTCCCCCGCGCCCGCCGGCGCCAGAGGCACTGGCACTGTCGCCGGTCAGGGCCGCCAGGTCGCGGGCCAGCTCGGCCCGCTCCTGATCCACCTTGCTGGTCTCGCGCGGGTCGAACCGCACGTTCTCCAGCAGGGCGACGTCGCCGTCGGCCAGGCCGGCGACGACCGCGCGGGCCTGCTCGCCGACCACATCACCGGCGAGCCGGACCTCGGCGCCGAGCAGCTCGCCGAGCCGGTCGGCGACCGGCCGCAGCGAGTACTTGGCCTCGGGGGTGCCCTTCGGGCGGCCGAGGTGGGCCGCGACGATCACCTTCGCGCCGGCCTCGGCCAGGCGCCGGATGGTCGGCAGCGCGGCGCGCACCCGGCCGTCGTCGGTGATGGTCGAGCCGTCGAGCGGCACGTTCAGGTCCGACCGGACCAGAACGCGCCGCCCGGACACACCCTCGGCGAGCAGGTCTTCGAGAGTCTTGACAGTCATGGCCTCAGCTGAGCTTCGAGCCGACGAGCTTGACCAGGTCCGCGAGGCGGTTGGAGTAGCCCCACTCGTTGTCGTACCAGCCGAAGACCTTGACCTGGTTGTCGATGACCTTGGTCAGCGGCGCGTCGAAGATGCACGAGGCCGGGTCGTTGACGATGTCGCTGGAGACGATCGGGTCCTCGCTGTAGCGCAGGATGCCGGCCAGCGGGCCCTCGGCGGCGGCCTGGTAGGCGGCGTTGATCTCCTCGACGGAGGCCTTCTTGGCCAGGTCGACGGTGAGGTCGGTGATCGAGCCGGTGGGCACCGGGACGCGCAGCGAGTAGCCGTCCAGCTTGCCGTTCAGCTCGGGCAGGACCAGGCCGATGGCCTTGGCGGCACCGGTGGAGGTCGGCACGACGTTCAGCGCGGCGGCGCGGGCGCGGCGCGGGTCCTTGTGCGGGCCGTCCTGCAGGTTCTGGTCCTGCGTGTAGGCGTGGATGGTGGTCATCAGGCCCTTTTCGATGCCGAAGGCCTCGTGCAGGACCTTGGCGAGCGGGCCGAGGCAGTTGGTGGTGCAGGACGCGTTGGAGATGATCGTCTGCGAGCCGTCGTAGAGGTCGTCGTTCACACCCAGCACGACGGTCAGGTCCTCGCCCTTGGCGGGCGCGGAGATGATGACCTTCTTGGCGCCGCCCGCGATGTGGGCCTTCGCCGCGTCGGCGTTGGTGAAGAAGCCGGTCGACTCGACGACGACGTCCACGCCCAGGTCGCCCCAGGGCAGGTTGGCCGGGTCGCGCTCGGCGAGCGCCTTGATGGTCTTGCCGCCCACGACGATGCCGTCGTCGCCGACGGTGACCTCCTCGGGGTAGCGGCCCAGGACGCTGTCGTACTTGAGCAGCTGCGCCATGGTGGCGACGTCGCCGAGGTCGTTGAACGCGACCACCTCGATGTCGTGACCCGCGGCCTGCACGGCGCGGAAGAAGTTGCGGCCGATCCGACCGAAGCCGTTCACACCTACGCGAACCGTCACTGCTGCTCTCTCCTCGGGTTCGTCCCGGTCCCCGCGAGAACCGGGCACACATCTTCGGGCTCGAGGCCAACCCTAGCGGTGCTGGCCTGCGTGTACTCGCACACCCTAACGAGATGTGCACCACCGTGGGGAATCGATCAAGAGGACGATCAAGATGACAGATCTCGCTCGACGGGCGTGCGGAATTTCGGTATGACCGCGACCCCGCCGAGACGGCCGTGCAACCGTTCGGCGGCGGCGTCGACGGCCGCTGTTCCGTCGGCGCCGATGTCCTCCAGCAGGCGGATCGCGATCTCCCCGTCCGGGCGCTGGGCCCACCCGCCGACGATCCGGCCGTCCCACCACACGGTCGGGCCGATGTTGCCGGTGCGGTCGAACAGCTGTGCCCGGTGCTCGCCGAGAAACCAGCCGCGCTCCTGCCAGCCCATCGGGGTCGGGTCGAGGGCGGGCAGCAGCGCGGCGACGGGCTCGGGGTGGTCGACGGGCTCGTCGCGGCCGGGGAGCGCGACGCCCGGGCCGTCGTCGAGGTCCACGTCCACCGGACCGATCGCGGCCAGTGCCTTCTTCACCTGCCCGGCGGTCCAGCCGGTCCACCACTTCAGATCGGCGACCGGGGCCGGGCCGAAGGCGCGCAGCCAGCGGCGGGCCAGTTCCACCCGGGCGGTCTCGGCGTCCACCGGTTCCAGCACGGGCAGCCAGGTTTCCGTGGTGGACCAGGCGTACTGGGTGGACACCCAGGTGCCGCGGGGACGGCCGCGGACGATCCGGCCGGACGCGGCGAGCAGGAACAGGACGCGGTTGGTGATGTAGGTGCGGGACTCGTACGACTTGCCCGCGGCCAGGACGATCTCGGTCCGCAGGCGGGGTTCGCCGTCCGCGACCTGCTGGGCGTACGCCGGTTCGCGGGCCCGGAGCGCGGCGTGAGCGCCCTCCTCGACTTCGGCGAGCCAGGCGTCGAGGTCGGTGTCGAGGCCGGCCGTGGCCAGGTGCTTGATCAGGTGCTTGCGCTCGCGGGTGGCGATGTCGTCGGCGCAGGCGGCCTGGACGACCGGCACGAGCGCTCGCGGGACGACGAACATCGTGCGGCGCATGCCGAGCATCCGCACCAGGGTGCGCTCGTCGTAAAGGGCCCGCTCGACGTCGGCGGTGCTCGCCGCCGAGCGGGCCAGCACCGAGAGGTGGACGGTGGCCGGATCGGTCGCGTGCAGCACGACCAGGCTCTCGGCAACCTGCTCCGGTCCGTCGGCGGGCGCCGCGAGGTGGTGCCGCGTCACCAGACGAGCGCGGCGCTGGTCGTTCCCCAGTTTTCTGTTCACCCGGCGGTTCTACCACCGGGCACCGACAGTTTCAGGAGTAGTAGTGCGGGCCCTGGTCCCACTTGAGGGTGGCCGTGGGGGCTTCGCGGTCGCGGCGGCGGCGCCGTGCCGTGGCGGCCACCGTGCTCACCAGCATCGCGATGACCGCGCCGATCGCCAGGTTGATCAGCGCGGTGGCGATCTTGGCGTCCAGCTTCACGGCCAGCGTCAGCGGCAGCACGATCGCGATCGCGGTGACCAGCACCATGATCCAGCCGAAGAACTGGCCCGGCGCCGAGGTGCCGAGGCTGAGCACGTGCATCAGCCCGGTCGCGAGCAGCGCCGCGGCGGCCGCGCACAGCGCGTAGGTGATGGTGTTGGCGTTGCCCCAGATGCCGTTGCCCTTGGGGGCCAGGACGGCGACGTCGAACAGGCCGCGGGCGATCAGCAGGCCGACGACGGTCACCAGCGCGGCGACGACCGCGGTCGCCACCCCGCCGGCCCACAGCCGGCCGTAGTCGGGCTCGGTCGGGTCACTGGGCGGGTATCCGGTCACCGTCCGGGGGTGGGCGCGGTGATCGGCGGATAAACATTCGTCACCCGGGTGGCGGCGCCGATACGCTCGGTCGATGGTCTCCCCCAGCCACTTCGCGGCGTTCGCCGCGCTGGTGTTCGTGATGGTGGTCGTCCCCGGTCCGAGCGTTCTGTTCACGGTGAGCCGCGCGCTGACCGTGGGGCGGCGGGACGCGCTGATCACGGTGCTCGGCAACGCGGTGGGCGTGTACGCGCAGGTCGTGGCGATCGCGTTCGGGATGGGCGCGATCGTGCAGACCTCGGCGGCGGTGTTCACGGTGATCAAGCTGGCCGGCGCCGCGTACCTGGTCTACCTGGGCGTGCAGGCGTTCCGGCACCGGCGCAAGCTGTCCGAGGCGCTGGCGGACGCGGTGCCCGCCACGCGCGGCCGGACGCTCGCGGTGCTGCGCGACGGGTTCATCGTCGGGTTCGCCAACCCGAAGTCGATCGTGTTCCTGGCCGCGGTGCTGCCGCAGTTCGTCGACCAGGCGGCAGGCGGGGTGGTGGCGCAGATCCTGGTGCTGGGCATCGCGCTGCCGGTGATCGCGCTGGTGTCGGACAGCGCGTGGGCGCTGGTGGCCGGCGCGGCGCGGACGTGGTTCGCCCGCTCCCCCAAGCGCCTGGAGCTGGTCGGCGGCACCGGTGGGCTGGTGATGATCGGCCTGGGTGCCGGGCTGGCGCTCAACGGCCGGAAGGACTAGCCGGAACCGAGCAGCCCCGGGAAGGCCTCGTCGAACTCGGGGCGGCGCAGGCGGTTCAGCCGTCGCGGGCCCTCGTCGCGTTGTTCGATCAGGCCGGCTGCGCGCAGGACGGCGAAGTGGTGGCTGCGGGTGGCCTTGGTGACCGGCAGGTCGAACGTGCCGCACGCCTTGGTCCAGTCGGGCGGCTCCGCCAGCTCGCGCAGGATCGCGCGGCGCACCGGGTCGGCGACCGCGGTCAGCGCGTCCCGCAGCGGCACGTCCTTCGGGTGGACGTGGGTCAGCCCGCGCGCCTTCGGCCCGGACTCCCTCAACCGCCTCGACGCGGCCACCGGGCTGGGCATCGAGGGCGCGCTGGCCGCGCTGGAGATGGACCGACGACGCGCTGGCGCAGCTGAACAACCCGCTCGGCGGGATCCTGCGCGGCGGCGCGGACATCGCCGCGTTGTACGACAAGGTCTTCCACGGACCGGCGCGGGTGACGGTGGCCTTCGGCGACGTCGTGGAGTACGCCGGGGACGGCCACGCGCTGTTCGCCGGGCGAGACGGGGTCCTACGTCGTGGACGGCGGCGAGGTGCCCCTGCGGATCCGCACGAGCCGCTACTTCCGGTACGAAGACGGCCGCTGGCGCAGTTCCACCACCACAGCAGGACCGACGACGCCGACGAGCCGGCCGCCTACCAGGCGGCGATCCGCGGCTGACCGCCGGACCGGCCGGTGCTCGCCGGCCGGAACGGCGGCCGCCGGAAGCGCGAACCACACGGGCGAACGCGGAACTCGCGCACGGGAACGCGGAACTCACGCGGCCGAGCGTGGAACTCGCGCGGCCGAGCGTGGGACTCGCGCGCCGGAGCGTGGGACTCGCCCGGCCGAGCGTGGGACTCGCGCGCCGGAGTGTGGGACTCGCGGCTGGGGGTTCAGGCGCTTTCCGCCTGCTCCCCCGGCTTGGTGAACAGCCGGGTCGCCGAGATGCGGGCCGTGCCGTCCGGGTCGGCCAGGTCGTCCAGGTGGTTGCGGATCGTGGCGTCGACCGACAGGTACTTGCGGCCCGCGCGCAGGTCCGCGTCGTTGCGCAGGCGCACGATCAGCGGGAACTCCGACAGCGCGCCGGCGTCGAACAGGCCCGTCGTGTAGATCAGCTGCACCCCGAGCGCCTCCGCGACGACCCGCTGCAGCTCCAGCAGGTACCCGGCCGACGCGCGGCCGATCGGGTTGTCCAGGAACAGCACCCCGGAATGCCGGTTGCGCACCATGCCGCGGTTGTTCGCCCGCAGCGCCGCCAGCGTGCAGTACAGGATGATCGCCGCCGTGAGCTGCTGCCCGCCGGAGAACACGTCCCTGATCTCCGACACCCGCTGGCGTTCCGTGCGCAGCACCGAATCCGGCTTGAGGATGTCCACCCGGAACCCCTTGGGCACCGCCGCCCGCACGCCGCGCAGCACCAGCGACATCCCGTCCCGCTTCACGTCGCGGCCGTCGCTGGTCCGGCCGAGCGCCGCCTCGTCGACGACCTGCCCGAGCGCCTCGGACAGCTGCGGCTCCTCCGGATCGCCGAATCGGATCCGCAGGAACTCCTGCCCGGACCAGCCGCCGAGCCCCTCCGGCAGCCGCGACAGCCGCTGCGCCGACCGCAGCATCCGCAGCGCGCCCTCGACCATGCCCTGCAGCCGCGCCACGATCCCGGACCGGTGCCGGTCGATCTGCGCCAGGTCGTCGGTCAGCGTGCGCAGCCGCGGCTTCAGCGCGGCCGACCACTCCCGCGCGTGCGACGGCAGGCTGTCCCGGCGCACCGACACGATCTGCTGCCGCACCGGGCTGGCCAGCTTCTCGAACCGCTTGTCGGTGGCGTACTGGGCCAGCGCGTCCGCCGCCGCCCGCACCCGCTTCTCCGCGGCATCCACCGCCGCCTCGGCGTCGGTCAGCGTCGTGTTCAGCTTGCGGTAGCGGGCCTGCGCGGCCTCCACGTCGCCGTCGAACACGCTCTCCGGCTCGCCCTCGGGGGCCAGGTGCGCCATCGACTCGGCGAGCATCCGGAACCCGGCCGCCGACGCGGTGGCCGCCTCCAGGGTGCGCTCGGCCTCCGCGCGCCGCGCCTGCGCCTCCTCCAGGGCGCGGGCCGCCCCCGATGCCTCCTCGCCGGCTTCGTCGATCAGTTCCCGGCCGTGCTCGACGTCGCGCGGCCGGACCTCCAGCGACGCGTTCTGCTTCGGCAGCTGGTCCAGCTCGGCCTTGCAGGTCGCGACCAGCCCGATCGCCTCGCTGTGCTCGGCCTCCAGCGCGGACACGGTCCGCCCGGCCCGCGCCAGGGCGGCGGCGCGGGTCGCGGCGTCGGAGCCGTCCGGGGTTTCCAGCAGGCGCGCCGCCTGTTCCCGCACCGCCGGCTCCAGCGCCTCCAGCGCCGCCCGTGCCGCGGACTCCGCGTTCTCCGCCTGGTCCAGCTCGGCCCGCAGGTCGCTGCCCACCTCGACGCGGGCGTAGGCGTCGCTGGCCGCGGCGAACGCGCGGCGCAGCGCGTCGACCGGTTCGGTCGGCACCGGGTCGTCCTCGGACACCGACCCCCCGCCCGGCACCTCGGTTAGCTCGGCGCGCGCGTGGGTGACCGTGCGGCGGTGGCCGTCGGCGGTGCGCTGCTCCTCGGCGGCCTCCTCACGCAGCCGCGCCGCGCGCTCAGCCGCCTGCTCCGCCTCGGCCTCGGCGCGGGTGACGATCTCCTGCGCCCGCTCGACGGTCTCGGTCCACTGTGGAATGAGGGCGACCCGCTCGGCCAGCTCGGCCAGTTTGCGGGCGCGGTCCTCGCTGCCGCGTGCTTCGGCGCGCAGGGCCGGGATCGCGTCCCGCAGCCGGGCCCGGCGCGCGGCCAGGTCCGTCACCGCGCGCTCCTGCGCGGCCACGGCGGCTTCGGCCTCGGTCTGCTCGGTGGCCGCGGCCTCGGCCTCCTCGGCGAGGGTGGCCAGCGCGCCCGCCGGGTAGTCCTCGCGCCAGGTGGTGAGCTTCCACTCCAGCGCCGCGTCGTCGCCGATCGCGCCGGCCAGCGCTTCGAGCTGCTTCTGGCGGCGGGCGTGCCGGGCGGCGATGGCCTGGCGCTCGGTGTCGGCCGCCTCCTCGTCGTACATCGCGGGGTTGGGCGGGACCAGGAAGTCCACGCCGGGCGCCGCACCTGACGCCCGCACGGCCTGGGTGGTGCCGACCGGCAGCACCACGCTCGGCAGCAGCTTGGCGTCGGCGAGCACCTGGCGGGCGCGGTCCAGCTGGGCCGGGTCGTTGATCAGCACCCCGCCGAGCAGGTGCGGCAGGTCCCGCAGCACCCGTTCCCGGCCTGCGGCGTCCATCGTGGACAGATACCGCCAGCCCGACCACGCGGTGATCCCCGCGGCCTCCAGCACGTCCAACGCGGACTGGACCTCGGGCGGCGCGGGCAGCAGGCCACCGGATCCGAGCGCGGCCAGCGCCCGTTCGTCGGCCGATTCCTCCATGCGCAGCGCGGTCTGCTCGCGCTCGGCGGCGGCGCGGGCTTCACGCAGCCGGGTCAGCAGGGCGGGGGTGTCGGTCTCCAGCTGGACGTTGTCGCCGCCGAGCAGCTCCAGCAGCCGCGGGTGCGCGGCGAGGCTGTCCGCGCGCCGGTGCGCCTTGGCCAGCTCCTCCGCCGCGTGCGCCGCCCGGGACTGCGCGGTCGCGGCCCGCTGCTGCGCGGCGTGCAGGGCGGCCTGGGCCTGGGCGTGGTCCTCGGCGACACCCTCCAGCTCGCTCTCCCGCGCGGCCAGCTCCGTGATCGCGTTCTCGCCGCGGGTGCGGGCTTCGTGGGCCGCGGCGGCGCTCGTGCTGCCGTCGGTGAGCAGCCCGTCGCGGACGGCCTGCTGCACCTGTGCGCGCACCTCCTCGATGCGGCGGGTCAGCTGCCCCAGCTCGGCGCGGTGGCCGGCGGCGGTCGCGGTCGCCTCGTCGCGCTGGTTCTGCGCGGCCGCGGCGGCGGTGCGGGCGGTCTCGGCTCGGGCTTCCGCGGCCTGCGCCTGCTCCTCGGCTTCCCGCGCCAGCGCCAGCAACCCTCGGGCGAGCGCGGTGGCCGCGGCGTTCTTGGCCTCCAGGGCCGGTTTCGCGCTCTGCTCGCGGTCGCCGACCAGCTTGCGGATGCCGGTCGCCTTACGCGCGGCGTTGACGTGGGCCAGCACCGTGCCGGTCTCGCGCCACGCGGCCGCGGTCTCGCGCGCCTTCGCCAGCTCCTCGTCGATCCGCGCCTTCTCCGCGGTCGCGTCGGCCAGCCGCATCTCCGCGACCACGCGGCGCAGCTCGGCGACGACGGCGTTGCGGCGCCGGTGGTCGCCTTCGGCCAGCTTCTCCGCGTCCCGCGTTTCGTCCACATAGGACTTCAGCCCGTCGAGGCGCTCGGCCTCCAGCTCGTGCCGGGCGATGACGGATCCGGCCAGCGCGCGGGCCTCCTCGCGCGCGACCGCGGCGAGCTTGCGGGACGCGGCGGCGAGGGACTCCTCCTCGGTGAGCGGCGTCAGCAGGTCCAGCGCCCCGGCCACGAAGTCGCGTTCGGACATCAGCTCGCCGCGCTGCCCGAGGTTGTGTGCGTAGGTCTGCACGACCTCGGCCAGGTCCTTCGGGTCGTCCTCGGGGATCACCGCGCGCAGCAGGAACTCCACGAACGCCTCGTCGGAGGTGAAGGCGAACGCGTCGGCCGCCTCACCCTCGCCGGCGTTCATCGCGCGCTGGTAGCGGAACAGCTCGGTGTCCAGGCCGAGGGTGTCCAGCCGCTCGGTCCACTCGTGGTGGCGGCGGGTGGTGAACAGCTCCAGCTCGGGCTCGGCCTTGTGCGCGCGCTCCAGCTGCTCGGCGAACCCGGACATGGTCAGCAGGCGGCCGTCCTCGGTGAACGGCAGCGACTCCAGCCCCAGCGCGGCGGTGGGCCGGAAGCCGTACCACGAGTCGACCAGGTTCGCCGGGTCGTTGGACACGACGTGCCCGCGCCACTCCGACACCTTGCCGGTGATCACCCGCTGCCCGGTCTCGGTGTGCTGCCACTCCAGGACGACGTGCGCGACGTCCTTGGCCATCACGAACTTCTCCAGCACGCGCGTGCTGGTCGTGCCCACCACCTGGCGGCGGCCGGGCAGCATGACCGAGAAGATCAGCTTGATCAGCACGGACTTGCCGCCGCCGTTCTCCAGGAACAGCACGCTCGCCGGGGACGGCCGCCGCGGCAGGCTCCCGTCGGCGGAGTGGATCCCGGCGGTGAACAACGCGTCCTGCGCCGGGGCCTTGACCAGCGGGCCGACGCCGCTGAAGTCCAGCAGCACGTTCTGGTAGCGCGCGCCCGCCGGTCCGACGGAGTGCAGGCGCACCCGCGCAAGCTCGTACACCGATCTCCCCCTACAGAGTGTCCGAAATGGACGGGCGCAGCGTGCCCCCGCCGCCGGAGACCGCGACCACGCCGAGGGCCAGCAGCTCCTCGAACGCGCTGTCCGCGGCCAGTTCCCGCACCTGCACCTGGTACCGCGGCGTGGTCCGGTAGGTGCCGCCCTGCTCGCCGCTCACCTGCACCAGGAACCCCTGGTCGGCCAGGAACCGCAGGGCGCGGGACACCATGCCGCGCGTGGTGTCCGAGGCCAGCCGGCCGTCCTTGGTGGCCGCCGCCTCGGGACGGCGGGCGTAGGCGCGCCAGGCCTGTTCCAGCTCCGGCGAGTCGGACAGCGGGTCGTTGTTGGCCTCGGCCTTGGCGGCGCGCTCGTCGAGGATCCGGCACGCCTCGCGCACCACGCCGTCGACCTGGTCGACGCTGACCCGGCCGATGTAGGTGTCGTTGGCCAGGTCGTCGGGGCGCGGGTAGCCGAGCGCGGCGGTGGCGAGGTGGACGAGACCGTGCAGCACCTTCTCGGTGTCGCGGCGCTCGCGGATCTTGCTCTGCCGCGCGTAGCTGTCCATCTTGACCTCGAACACCGACTCGTCGGTGGCGGCCAGGACCGCGCCGGCCTGGTGGCTCACGTCGAGCACCATCAGGCCCAGCCCCGCGGCGACCGAGTTGGTCAGCTGCTTGAACGCGCTGTCCTCGCCGTAGCGGCGGACCAGGTCGGCGTAGACGACGTCGCGCGAGGGCAGGTGCTTGGGCCGCATGCCGAACGAGATCAGCCGTGCCGCCGACTCCGCATCCCCGGTCGTGACCGGACGCGTCATGCCGCCCCCTCAACGGACGCGGCAAGCCGCGGCAGTGCCTTGGCAGGCATGGCGCTGAATGATTCGGACCTGCGAGCAGTCCTCATGCCGCCCCCTCTTCGTCTTCCCGTTCCAGGCGTGCCGTGCTCAGCAGCAGGTCGGCGCCACCGAACTCGGTGTCCTCCAGCAGCGTGCCGTCGTCGACGGCGAGCAGCGCGCGATCGTCCCCCTGCCGGACGGCGGCGCCCACCTCGGGACTGTAGGAGTGCAGCGCCCGCAGCGCCACCAGGCGCGGCAGCTGCGGGTCGAGCTCGCGGGCCTCGGCCAGCAGGCCGGACAGCCGCCGCGGCACCTCCGGCAGGTCCAGCAGCTCGTCGGCCCGCCGCCACTGCTCGTCACTGTAGTGGTCGAGGCTCTCCGGCGGGACGAGCTCCGGCTCGGGCACCTCGCCGACCACCTTGTCGCGCTCGGGCGCGGGCCGCAGCAGCAGCGAGACCAGCGACGGCAGCGCGGGCACGGTGGGCACCACCAGCCCGGCCG
Organism: Amycolatopsis ruanii; assembly: GCF_003385175.1. NCBI lineage: Bacteria > Bacillati > Actinomycetota > Actinomycetes > Pseudonocardiales > Pseudonocardiaceae > Amycolatopsis > Amycolatopsis ruanii. Next base: position 50,600 of record NZ_PQHY01000019.1, on the reverse strand, counting down.
CGGCGTGGAAGTACGACTCCAGCGGCGACACGGCGTCGGCGATCGGCAGTTCCAGCGCGGGCATCAGGATCTGGCCGAACAGGTCGACGGTGGCGCGCTGCGGCGGGCCGGAGAACTGCTGCCGGTCCTGCTCGGCGCGGAAGACCGCCCCGGCGGCCTGCAGCCGGGCCTGCAGCTGAGTGTGCCGGCTGATGCAGTCGCTGACGATGTCGACCAGCTCGGCGGCGCGGCGCTTGTGGTCGACGTCCTCGGCCTCGTCGCGGGCGGCGGTGATGTTGCGCAGGATCGCGTTCTCCGCGCGGAAGCGGGCCTCGATGTGGGTCAGCGCGGAGTCCAGCAGCTCGGGCATCTCGCGGTCCCAGTCCACCGCGCGCACGTCGCGGCGGGTCGCGTCCAGCTTGGCGCGCAGCGTCTCGCCGTACTGGACGGTGCGGTAGCGGGCCTGCTCGGCGGCGAGCTTGGCGCCGGTCGGGCGGCCGCGGCTGATCAGGTTCTCCAGCTTGACCTCGGCCGCGATCTGGGCGGACTCGACGTCGGTGTCCAGCGCGCCGACCAGCACGTTGATCGCCTCGTCGCTGGCCCGCAGGTACACCTCGCCGTCCGGGGCGGCCAGCTCGACGAGCAGCTTGAAGTCGAACGCGCGGCGCCGGTAGGTGCCGTGCGCGTCGAGGCTGCCGTAGACACGGCGGAAGCCGCGGTCGGTGGTGCCGACGTTGATCAGGTTGTCCAGCACCCAGCGGGCGACGCGCAGGTGCTCCTCGGCCGGGCGGCGCGGGGCCTGCGCGGCGATGAACGGCTGCAGGCGCCGGACGACGTCGTCGTGGTCGGCGCCGGTGTCGAAGTCCATCGCGATGGTGACCAGGTCGATCGTGTGCAGCGCGATCTCGGCCATCTGGTAGACGGTCGCGTCGGCCCAGTCCAGTTTCGCCTTGCGCGCGTCCAGGTCGTGCAGGGGCGCGGTGCAGGCGAGCGCCTTGAGCCGCCGGGCCAGGCCCTCGTCCACCAGCCCCCCGCTGATCAGGTCCGAGTCACGCACAGCGGGCCAGACTACCGGTCCGTTCGTTCCCGCTCGACTTCACGCTCGTAGGTGCGCAGCGTGTCGATGACCAGGCGCCGCTGCTCGGGGGTGAGTGGCTCCAGGGCGGTGCGCCAGGCGCGGGCGCCGGCGGCGAGCCAGCCCTCGACCTCGGCGCGGTAGGTCCCGGCGATGCTGACGATCGTGCGGCGGCGGTCGTTGTCGTCCTCGGCGCGGTCGAGGACGCCGCGGCGGCTGAGATCGCCGACCATCAGGCTCACCGTGGTGGGCGCGACCTCGAGCCGCGCGGCCAGCTCGGTGACCGTCATCGGCCCGTCGAACAGCAGGTAGGACAGCAGCGACAGGTGCCGCGGAGCGAGGTTGAAATCGCGCAGCCGCTCCGGCACCGGCAGCTTCTTGGCGCGGCCGACCAGGCGCGGCAGGAGCAGCAGCATGGTGCGGACGGCCTCGTCGGCGGTCGGTGCGTCGCTCGCCATGCGGGTCATGATCCCACGTCGCTAGGGTCGCCCCATGCACGCATTGAGCAGGGACGAGTGGCTGGAGTTCGCCTCCGTCGGCACGCGCACCGGGAAGCTGGGCATCACGCGCGCCGACGGCAGCCCCCACGTGACGCCGGTCTGGTTCGTCGTCAACACCGACGACGGCGCCGACGAGCTGATCTTCAACACCGGCGCGGAGTCGGTGAAGGGGCGGGCGCTGCGGCGGGACCCGCGGTTGTCGCTGTGCGTGGACGACCAGGAGCCGCCGTTCGCGTTCGTCCAGTTCACCGCCGAGGCGACGGTGCACGAGGACCTGGACGAGATGCTGCACTGGTCGACCCGCATCGGCGCGCGCTACATGGGCGAGGACCGGGCGGACGAGTTCGGCAAGCGCAACGCCGTGCCGGGTGAACTGCTGGTCCGGGCACGCATCACGAAGGTGGTCGCGTTCGGCGGTCTCGCCGACTGATTCCCGCCAGCCCGCGGCCGACCGGGCGCGCAGACTGGGCGGGGTGATCTCGGACGTCGCGGGCTTCGACTGGCCCGCCCTCACGGCAGAACTGAACGACACCGGCTGCGCCCTCACGCCGCCGATCCTGAGCGCGCGCGAGTGCCGGGAGCTGTCGGCGCTGTACGACGACGCGGGCCGGTTCCGGTCCACGATCGACATGGCGCGCTTCCGGTTCGGGTCCGGGCAGTATCGCTACTTCGGCTACCCGCTGCCCGAGCCGGTCGCCCGGCTGCGCGCGGCGTTCTACCCGCACCTGCTGCCGATCGCCCGCGACTGGGCCGCCAAGCTGGGCTGGGACGCGCCGTGGCCGGACGACCTGGAAACCTGGCTCGACCGGTGCCACCGCGCGGGCCAGATCCGGCCGACGCCGATCCTGCTGCGCTACCGGGCCGGCGACTGGAACGCGCTGCACCGCGACCTGTACGGGGAGCTGGTGTTCCCGCTGCAGGTCGTGATCGGGCTCGACGTGCCCGGCGCCGACCACACCGGCGGCGAGTTCCTGCTGGTCGAGCAGCGGCCCCGGGCCCAGTCCCGCGGCACGGTGACCCAGCTGCCGCAGGGTCACGCGCTGATCTTCACCACCCGGGACCGCCCGGTGCGCTCGTCCCGCGGCTGGTCGGCGGCGCCGGTGCGGCACGGCGTGAGCACCGTCCGCACCGGCATCCGCCACACACTGGGCCTGGTGTTCCACGACGCCACCTGAGCGCAGAGTTCGCGCACCCGAACGCAGAACTCGCGCGCCTGAACGTGGGACTCGCCGGCGCCGCGCGAGTCCTGCGCTCCTGGGCGCGAGTTCTACGTTCGTGAGCGCGAGTTCTACGTTCGTGTCAGGCGATCTCCCGCAATCCCGAGCCGTCGGCGGCGCGCAGGGTGGCCAGCGGCGGGCGCTGCTCGCACGCCAGGTCGGTGACCACCAGCTCGCGGTCGACGCCGTGCCCGGACTCGCCGCGGCGGAACTGCGCGAGCAGCGTCGCCGGGGGCTCGGCCGACACCAGGCGCCCGTAGCGCTCCAGGCGGTCGAACACGGTGAGCATGATCTGGCCGGACATGCGGCCCAGCGCCTGGGTGTTCTGGTGCCGGTGGGTGCGCTTGCCGAGATCGACCTGCGCGAGCGCGTCCAGGCCGTGGGCCTCCAGGATGTCGATCAGGTGCCCGACCTCGACCCCGTAGTTCGCCACGAACGGCACCCGCTCCAGCACCTCGCGCCGTCCGGCGTACTCGCCGGCCAGTGGCTGCACGAACCCGGCCAGCTCGGGCCAGTACAGGTTCAGCAGCGGGCGCGCCACCAGCTCGGTGACCCGGCCGCCGCCGTCGGCGTCGGTGCTCACCGGCCCGACCAGCGGCCGGTGGTAGAAGCCCTTGACGTAGGCGATCGAGTCGTCGGTGAGCAGCGGGCCGAGCAGGCCGGTCACGTAGTCGCTGGTGAAGTCGTACAGGTCGCCGTCGACGAACACGACGATGTCGCCGCGGGAGGCGGCCAGCCCCTTCCACAGCGCCTCCCCCTTGCCCTGCAGCCCGGGCAGGGCAGGCAGGACCGAGTCCTGCGCCACGACGGTCGCCCCCGCTTCCACGGCCACCCGCGCGGTCGCGTCCCGCGAGCGCGAGTCGACGACCATCACCTCGTCGACCAGCTGGTGGCGCTCGACCAGGTCACGGCGGATCGTGCGCACGATGTCACCGACCGTGGCCTCCTCGTCCCTGGCCGGGATCACCACGCTGACGGTCGTGTCCCCCTTGGCGGCGATCAGGCCGGCTACCGGCCAGTCGCCCGCCTGGCTGCTGCGCCGGGGCAGCCAGGAGCCGACGTCGGCGGACACCTGCGGCGCCGCCACCTTCCTCGCCCTGAAGCCACGCATGCGCATCCCCTTCCCCGAACCGGACATCGGCCAGACCGATGCTTCGGCAGACGGGTTTCGCCAGCCGCTCCGGGATGAAACCGGCAGGTTACGAGTTCGTACCCGGCAGCGGGCGGTCGTAACACGCCTTGCACATCCGGTGCGTTCCGGACGTCAGCGGATGAGGGGGCAGGTCCGGCCCTGCGCCGCTTCCGCGCCGTCCGGCCGCGCCTTGGTGGTGACGTATTCGTCCGCGGGCATCACGCCGGGGGGCCCGGCCAGCCGCACGACCACGCCGTAGGCGCTGGCGCCCGCCTGCGCGTGCACCGCGATCACCGTGCAGACGATCTGGTCCTTCGCCGTCTCGGGCAGGACGTCCAGGGGCACGGTGAGGTGCACGGTCACGACGCCCTGGTCCAGCGTCCCCACGGACGCGCCGATCGCGCCGGGGGGCAGCATGGACGCGTAGTTCACGGCGTATTCGTCCGGGGTCGGGCCGGCCAGGAGCAGGGCGACCGCGTCGGCGACCGTGCCGAGGTGGCCGGTCGCGCGGACGACGGGTTGCAGCTCGCCGGCCTGCAGGAAGTACAGGATCGGCCCGGGCGCCGCGCCGGCCGGCGGGTCGCCCGCCGACACCGGATTTGTCGGGCGCACCCCGCACCCGGCGAGCACCAGCACCAGCAGCAGCCCGATCCACCTCATCGCCGCACCTCCGCCCGCGGCAGCCGGAGCACGAACCGGGCACCGCCGCCCGGGTGGTTGCCGGCCTCGATCGTGCCGCCGTGCAGGCCGGCGTTCTTCTCCGCGATGGACAACCCGAGACCACTCCCCTCCGACCGCGACCGCGCGGTGTCGGCCTTGTAGAACCGGGCGAACACGTGTGGCAGCACGTCGTCGGCCAGTCCCGGCCCGTGGTCGGTGACCTCGACGACGGCCTCCCCGCCGGCCGCGGACAGGCGCACCCGCACCGGCGGGGCGCCGTGCCGCAACGCGTTGCCGACCAGGTTCGCCACGATCACGTCGAAGCGGCGCGCGTCCACCGCGGCGACGATCCCGGGCGGCAGCTCGGCCTCGACGCGGTCGCTCCACTGCCGGGTGCGCAGGGTCGCGGCGATCAGCTCGCCGAGGTCGGCCTCGCGCCGGTCCATGCGGGCGCGGCCGTTGTCGAAGCGGGAGATCTCGATGAGGTCGTCGACGAGCCGGGTCAGCTTGCGGGTCTCCTCGCTCACCAGGCGGGTGGCGGTGGCCGCGTCGCCCTGCAGCCGCGCGGCCTCCTCGTCGAGCACCTCGGTCACGGCGGTCATCGCGGCGAGCGGGGTGCGCAGCTCGTGCGACACGTCGGCGACGAACCGGCGCGCGTCGGCCTCCATGCGGCGCAGCTCCCCCACCGACTTCTCCAGGCTCGCGGCGGATTCGTTGAACGTGCGCGCGAGCTCGGCCAGCTCGTCAGCGCCCCGCTCGGGCAGCCGGGTGGCAAGCCGGCCGTGGGCCAGCTGGCGCGCGCCGTCGCGCAGGCGCCGCACCGGCCGCAGCACCGCGCCCGCGGCGAGCCAGGCGAGGAGCACCGCCAGCGGCACCGCGACGGCCGCGGTGCGCCAGCCGTTGAGCGCGAACTCGCTGATCTGCTGCTGCTCGGCCGTCAGCGAGAACCACCCGTACACCTCCAGCCCGGACGGGACGCGGCGGAAGCTGGTGTCGACGGTCATGACGGGCATGCCGACCAGCAGCTGGGGGGTGCCGTAGGAGTCGACCCGCTGGAACACCACCTGCTTTTCCGCGTCGATCCGGGCGATCAGCTCAGGCGGCACCCCGGCCATGGAACCGCCGACGGTGGAGGTCAGTGTGCCGTAGCGCGCGACGGCGGCGGACGGGACGGCGCGCAGGAGCTGGTTGAGCGTCTCCACGTCGGGCGGCATCCGCAGGGTGGGGGCGATGGCGTCCACGTCGTCGCGCAGCTTGGTGATCAGCGAGTCCTGTGTCGCGGCGAGCACGGTGCGCCGCGCGGCGACGTAGTTGACCCCGGTCGCGCCGACGATCGCCGCCACCGCGACCAGGCTGATGATGAGCACCAGCCGCGCGCGGATCCCCCGCAGCCGCGCGAGAACGCGTCTGATCACAGTGGACCGAACCGGTAGCCGAAGCCGCGCACGGTCCGCACGTACACCGGCGCCGCGGGCTGGTCCTCCAGCTTCGCGCGCAACCGCTGCACGCACGCGTCCACCAGCCGCGAGTCGCCGAGGTAGTCGTGGTCCCACACCAGTTCCAGCAGCTGCTGGCGGCTGAGCACGCGGCCGGGCACGCGGGACAGCTCGAGCAGCAGCCGCAGCTCGGTGGGTGTCAGCCGGACCGGTTCGCCGTGCTTGGAGACCTCGCAGGCGGCGCGGTCGATCACCAGCGCGCCGTGTCGTTCGCGGTCCTGGCCCGCCGCGCCGCCGCGGCGCAGGACGGCCTTGATGCGGGCGTCCAGGACGCGGGGCTGGACGGGTTTGACCACGTAGTCGTCGGCGCCGGCTTCGAGCCCGCCGACGACGTCGATGTCGTCGCCGCGGGCGGTGAGCATGATGATCGGGATGGGGCCGGTGGCGCGGATGCGGCGGCACACCTCGAACCCGTCGATGCCGGGCAGCATCAGGTCGAGCAGCACGAGGTCGGGCCTGCGGGCGGCGAGCAGGCGCAGGCCGCCTTCGCCGTCCGCGGCCGGTTCCACGTCGTGGCCGTGCCGGCGCAGGCCCAGGCACAGTCCTTCCCGGACCGCCGGGTCGTCCTCGATCAACAGCACAGTCGGCACGCGGCCGATTATGGCGGTGTTTCACCAACTGCCGCGACTCTGTTGCAAAACCATGACATGACGACGACGGGACGCGGACATCGGCGGCGGAAGGTGATCACCATGTCCGTGCAGACCAGGCCACTGCGCCGTGGCCCGATCGTCGTCCTCGTCACCGCGGTCGTCGTGATCGCCCTGGCACTGGGCCTCGCGCTCGCGCTCCGCGGCAGCAGCTCCGGCACCTCCGGACCGGCCGAGGACTCGGCGACGAGCGTGCTCGTCTACGACCGCGAGAAGGACCGCATCCTGCGCGGCGCGGGACTCGACACGCGGTACCGGTCGGCGTCGCTGGTGAAGCTGCTGATCGCGATCGACCTCGTGCAGCGCGGCCACGTGACACCGCAGCGGCCGAGCCCGCGCGTGGCGAAAATGCTGTCCTCCAGCGACGACGCGATCGCCAGCCAGCTGTGGGAGTCCGGGGGCGGACCGGAGATCGTCCGCCGCACGGCCGGTTCACTCGGTTTGACGGCCACCGAGCCACCCTCGGACCCGGGCCGCTGGGGCGACACGCTCCTGACGGCCGAGGACGTGCTGACGATCTACCGGGCGGTGCTGGCCCTGCCTGCGGGTGAGCGGCGCTTGATCCTCGACCCGCTGCGGGACACGCCCCCGGTGGCGGCCGACGGGGTCGACCAGTACTTCGGAATCCCGGACGCGTTGCCGGGCCGCCCGTGGGCGATCAAGCAGGGATGGGCGGCGGGCCGCGGCGGGGTCGACGCGCACACCAGCGGGCTGGTGGGTGCCGGGGACCGGTACGTCGTGGTGGTGCTGAGCCACCGCCCCAGCGGCACGGCGATGGAGACGGCGATGCGAGAGGTCACCCAGGCGACGGCCGCGGTGGAAGGACTGCTGGGGTAACTAACAGGCACGAGTCTTTTCAAAGCCCCACGGAAACCGGCGGCCGGCAACGCAAGTGGACCGACCAAGCTCCACACCCAATGTGACCGTTAGGCGCCGTAGGCGCCTAACGGTCACGGGGCGGGCTCTCCGCCTGCCCAACGTCACCTCTAAAGATCAAGAGATGTCCTCGCCGGACGGGCAGGCTCCGGGATGACGGGGGACCGTTGTCATCTCACCTTGACGAGGTGGTCGCTGTGTGGTCATCCCGTCGCCTTCCGGTTTGTGCATATCACCTTGAGCCAGGGCCGCAAGGTTGGCATGTCAACTCACGCTGGCAGCGGAGGTTGCGGCCCTGGCTCAAGGTGATCGTCACGTGTCAGGCGACGGGATGACCACCCAGCTCGTTGGGTTCGCTGTCCCGGCGCTTTAGACGCTCTCCTCGAGCATTTCCGGCGTGACGGCGCTTTCGGTGTCCGGGATGTTCAGTTCCTTCGCCCGCTTGTCGGCCATCGCCAGCAATCTCCGGATCCGGCCGGCCACCGCGTCCTTCGTCATCGGGGGGTCGGCCAGCTGGCCCAGCTCCTCCAGGGATGCCTGACGATTCTCCAGCCGCAACCGTCCGGCGGCGAGCAGGTGTTCGGGTGCGGTGTCGGCCAGGATGTCCAGCGCTCGTTCCACCCGGGCGGCCGCCGCGACCGCCGCCCGGGCGCTCCGGCGCAGGTTGGCGTCGTCGAAGTTGGCCAGGCGGTTCGCCGTCGCGCGGACCTCGCGGCGCATCCGGCGCTCCTCCCACTGCAGGACGCTCGCGTGGGCGCCCAGCCGGGTCAGCAGCGCACCGATGGCGTCCCCGTCCCGGACCACCACCCGGTCGGCTCCCCGCACCTCACGCGACTTCGCCTGGATGCCCATCCGCCGCGCCGCCCCCACCAGCGCCAGCGCCGCCTCCGGGCCGGGGCACGTGACCTCCAGCGACGACGACCGGCCCGGCTCGGTCAGCGAACCGTGCGCCAGGAACGCGCCCCGCCACGCGGCCTCGGCGTCGGCGATCCCGCCGGACACCACCGCCGCCGGCAGGCCCCGCACCGGGGCGCTCCGCTGGTCGATCAACCCCGTCTGCCGGGCCAGGCTCTCCCCGTCCTGAACCACCCGGACGATGTACCTCGTCGTCTTCCGCAGCCCGCCCGCGGACAACACGTGCACGTCCGAATGGTGGCCGTACAGCTCGTGGATCTCCTTGCGCAGGCGCCGCGCGACCGAACCCGTGTCCAGCTCGGCCTCCACCACCACCCGTCCCCCCACGATGTGCAGGCCACCGGCGAAGCGCAGCATCGACGCGACTTCGGACCGGCGCGGCCCGATCTTCGTGATCTGCAGCCTGCTGAGCTCGTCCTTCACGGCGGCGGTCATCGCCATGGCCCCTCCCTACCCTTTCCGGCCCTCGGTCCCGCTGAGACCGAGAGCTTCCCGCACACAGCTCGCCAGCGCATCCGGATCGTGCACACCCTCGCGACCAGGGTCCGCCACATCCGCCAGAAGCGCCGTGGCCCCCAGTCCCGCCGCCGCGTCCCGCAAGCGGGCCGGTGCCGGCACCGAGTCCCGGTCGGCGATCACCGCGTCCACCCGCAGCCCGGGCGCGTGCTGGAAGAGTACGTCCAGGTGCCGTTCGGGTGAGAACCCCGCCGTCTCACCCGGCTGAGGGACGAGGTTCAGGACCACGATCTTCGTCGCCGCCGTGCGCATCAGCGCGTCGTGCAGGGCGGGCACCATCAGGTGCGGGATGACGCTGGTGAACCACGAACCCGGCCCCAGGAACACCGCCTCGGCGTCCAGCACGGCCTGCACCGCCTCGTCGCACGCCGCCGGCACCCCCCCCGGCCGCCGCGGCGTGCGCAGCGTGATCCGCTCGACCCGCCCCGGGGTACTCGCCACCGCGACCTGGCCGCGGATGCGGCGCAACGACCCGTCGTCGTCGAGGCCGGACACCTCCGCCTCGATCTCCAGCGGCTCCGGCGACATCGGCAGCACCCGCCCGGACACGCCCAGCAGCCGGCGCGCCTCGTCCAGCGCGGCCACCGGATCGCCCAGCACCTCGAACAACCCGGCCAGCACCAGGTTGCCCACCGCGTGCCCGGTGAGCGCGCCGCTGCCGCCGAACCGGTGCTGGAACACCTCCGCCCACAACGACTCGCCCTTCTCGGCGACCGCCAGCGCGGACAACGCCTGCCGCAGGTCCCCCGGCGGCAGCAGGCCCAGCTCCCGCCGCAACCGCCCGGACGAGCCGCCGTCGTCGGCGACCGTGACCACCGCGGTCACGTCCGGGGTCAGCCGCCGCAGGGCGGTCAGCGTCGCGTGCAGCCCGTGGCCGCCGCCCAGCGCGACGGCTCGCAACGGCCCGGTCACTCGCGTCCCAGGTCCCGGTGGATGACCTTCACCGCCATACCGTCCTCATTGGACAGCAACCGGGACAGCTCCTCGGAGATCGCGACACTCCGGTGCTTCCCGCCGGTGCAGCCCACCGCCAGCGTCAGGTACCGCTTGCCCTCCCGCCGGTAGCCGGCGCCGATCAGGCGCAGCAGCTGGTGGTAGCGGTCCAGGAACTCCTCGGCGCCCTCCTGCGACAGCACGTAGTTGCGCACCTCGGCGTCCAGGCCGGTGTGGTCGCGCAGCTCGGGGATCCAGAACGGGTTGGGCAGGAACCGCACGTCCATCACCAGATCCGCGTCCATCGGCAGGCCGTACTTGTAGCCGAACGACAGCACGGTGACCCGCGTCTGCGTGGCCGATTCGGAGCCGAACGCGTCCTCGATCTTCGCGCGCAGGTCATGCACCGACAGCGCGGAGGTCTCCAGCACCAGGTCGGCCTCCTCGCGCAGCGGCGCGAGCATCTGGCGCTCGGCGGTGATGCCGTCGATCAGCCGGCCGTCCCCCTGCAGCGGGTGGCCGCGGCGCACCTGCTCGAACCGCCGCACCAGCACCGCGTCGGTGGCCTCCAGGAACAGCACCCGCGGCTTGTAGCCCCGCGCGTCGAGGTCCTTGATGATCGACGACAGGTCGTCGGTGAACGCGCGCGAGCGCACGTCCATCACCACGGCCACCTTCGTGATCGCGCCGCGGGCCTGCGCCCCCAGCTCGACCATCGTCGCGATCAGCTCGGGCGGCAGGTTGTCCACCACGAACCAGCCCAGATCCTCCAGGCACTTCGCGGCGGTGCTGCGGCCGGCGCCGGACAGCCCGGTCACCACCGCCACCTCCATGCCGGTGCCGCGATCCTCGGCCATCGTCTCTCCCGTCACTTCCGCTCCGACTCCCCACCTGAGGCCAACGCGGCGAAGATCGCTTCGGCGGTGCGCTTCCCCACGCCCGGCACCTGCGCGATCTCGTCCACCCCTGCTTCCTTCAGCCGCTTCACCGACCCGAAGTGCTTGATCAACGCGGCCCGCCGCGCCTGCCCCAGCCCCGGCACACCGTCCAAAGCGGACACCTGCACGCGCTTGGCGCGCTTCTGCCGGTGGTAGGCGATGGCGAACCGGTGCGCCTCGTCCCGCACCCGCTGCAACAGGTACAGCGCCTCGGAGGTGCGCGGCAGGATCACCGGGTCCGGGTCACCGGGCAGCCACACCTCCTCCAGCCGCTTCGCCAGGCCCACCACGGCGATGTCGGTGATGCCCATCTCCGCCAGCACGTCCGCCGCCGCCGTCGCCTGCGGGCCCGCGCCGTCGACCACGAGCAGGTTCGGCGGGTAGGCGAACTTGCGCGGCCGTCCGGTCTCCGGGTCGATCCCCGGCTTCTCGCCGGCCAGGCCCTCCTGCGTTTCGGTCTGGTAGCGAGCGAACCGCCGCCGCACCACCTCGGCAATGGAGGCGACATCCCCCTCGGTGGCGGCCTCCCGCAACGCGAACCGGCGGTACTCCGACTTGCGCGCCACGCCGTCCTCGAACACCACGAGCGAGGCGACCACGTCGGTGCCCTGCGTGTGGCTGATGTCGACGCACTCGATGCGCAGCGGCGCGCTGTCCAGGCCCAGGTGCTCCTGCAGCTCCGCCAGCGCGGCCGAACGGGCCGTGAGGTCGCCGGCGCGGCGCAGCTTGTGCTGCTGGAACGCCTCCTCGGCGTTGCGCTGCACGGTCTCGGCCAGCGCGCGCTTGTCGCCGCGCTGCGGCACCCGCAGCTGCACCCGGGAGCCGCGCAGCCCGGACAGCCACTCGGTCATCGCCTCGGGATCGGCGGGCAGTTCCGGCACCAGCACCTCGCGCGGCACCGGCGTGCCCAGGTCGGTGCCCTGCTCGGCCAGCTCGACCTGCTCGCCGTAGAACTGGGTGAGGAACTGCTCGACCAGGCCGGCCACGCCCATCTCGTCGGCCTTGTCGATCACCCAGCCGCGCTGGCCGCGGACCCGCCCGCCGCGCACGTGGAAGACCTGGACCGCGGCCTCCAGCTCGTCGTGGGCGAACGCGACCAGGTCGGCGTCCGTGCCGTCGCCGAGCACCACGGCCTGCTTCTCCATGGCCCGACGCAGCGCGCCGATGTCGTCGCGCAGCCGGGCGGCCTTCTCGAACTCCAGGTTCTCGGCGGCCTCGGCCATGTCCCGCTCCAGCTTGCGCACCATCGCGTCGGTCTTGCCGGAGAGGAAGTCGCAGAAGTCCTCGACGATCCGCCGGTGCTCGTCGGCGCTGACCTTGCCCACGCACGGCGCGGAGCACTTGTCGATGTAGCCGAGCAGGCACGGGCGGCCGATCTGACCGTGGCGGCGGAACACGCCGGTGGAGCACGTGCGGGCGGGGAACACGCGCAGCAGCAGGTCGAGCGTCTCGCGGATCGCCCAGGCGTGGGCGTACGGGCCGAAGTACCGCACGCCCTTCTTGCGCGGGCCGCGGTAGACGTGCAGCCGCGGGAACTCCTCGTGCAGCGTCACCGCCAGCACCGGGTAGGACTTGTCGTCGCGGTAGCGGACGTTGAACCGCGGGTCGAACTCCTTGATCCAGTTGTACTCCAGCTGGAGCGCCTCGACCTCGGTGGTGACGACGGTCCATTCGACGCCGGCCGCGGTGGTCACCATCTGCCGGGTGCGCGGGTGCAGCCCGGACAGGTCGGCGAAGTAGGAGTTCAGCCGGCTGCGCAGGCTCTTGGCCTTGCCGACGTAGATGACCCGCTTGGTCGCGTCGCGGAACTTGTAGACGCCGGGCTCGTCCGGGATGCTCCCCGGCGAGGGACGGTAGGTGGACGGGTCAGCCACGCCCTCCAGCCTATGGCTCCCCTCCGACAGGTTTGCGCACCCCTCCCGCGCTCAGAACGGCAGGCCCGGGGTACAGAGCACCGGCGCGGGGTGCTCCGGGTCGAGCGCGTTGGCGACCAGCCCGGCCACGGCGGTGTCGAAGGCCATGCCGACGTGCCCCACCGGGTCGGCCGGGCAGGTGTCCTGGACGAAGGCGTTGCGCACACCGGGTTCGCGGACGAACGACGTCTCGTGCGGGGTGACCAGGGCGTCGAAGCGGGTGGCGAGGATCGTGTAGGCCACGCCGTCCTGGGCGATCGGGCCGTCGGTGAGGTCGGCGACCGGTTCGCCGCCGGTGATCAGGCCCGCGCACGCCGGGCAGCCGAAGGTGGCGAGGATCGGGTCGAGCGAGGGGCGCAGGCCCAGGTGGTCGGCCACGGTGACCAGCCCGCCGAAGGTGGTGCCGTCAGTGGGCGGCGCGAGCGCGACGACGCGGAGCACCTCGCCGGCGTAGCCCAGCACCTTCGGCCCGTACAGCGCGTGGAACCCACCCTCGGAGTGGCCGACGAGATCGACCCGCTCGGCGCCGGTGGTCTCCCGCACGCGGTCGACGAACGCCTCGATCTCGCGGGCCGAGTCCTCGATCGCGATGGTGCCGCCGACCGGGATCTCCGGCACGGCCTGGCCGTAGGTGAGCGTGAAGGCGCAGTAGCCGCGCTGGGCGAGGTACGGGCCGAGGTAGGCGAAGTTGCCCGGCCCGTTGCCGCCGAGCCCGTGCAGCAGCACGACCGGTTCGGGGTGGGCGGCCGACGGGCGGCAGGACCAGTCGCCGAACCCGGAGGTGGGCGCGGCGGAGGCGGCGGGCGCCGCGGCGATCGTGAGCAGGGCGGCGGCGAGTGCGGTGAACACGGCACGCATGGCGACCTCGGCTTCGTCGGCGAGAGCGGATGCCCTCGATTAGAACACGGTGCCTTATTGCAAACAAGAGAGCTTTTCCGTAACCGGGCGGCCGGGTACGGTCGCGGTGTGGGACGCCGGATCCGCGGCCTGGACGCCGAACAGCGCCGCGAGCAACGACGGGAGCAGCTGCTCGACGCCGCGCTGGAGCTGTTCGCGCGGCAGGGGTACGCGGGCACCTCGATCGAGCAGATCTGCCAGGCCGGGTTCGTCGGCACCAAGGCGTTCTACGAGGTGTTCACCGGCCGCGAGGACTGCTACCTGGCGCTGCTGCGGCGGATCACCGAAAGCCTGATGGCGCGGATGGTCTCGGCGCTGGAGCAGGCGCCGGACGACGACGCGGCGGCGACCCGGCTGCTGGTCGCGGAGTTCGCGCACGGGCTGGTCGACGACCCGCGGCTGGCGAAGGTCACCTTCGGCGAGTCCGGGGCGATGTCCCGGGCGGTCGAGCAGCAGCGCCGCGCGAACCGGCGGGGCGCGGCCGCGTTCCTGGAGCAGGTGTGGCTGCGCTACGGCGTGCGGCCGCGCGGGGTGGACGCGCACCGCATGGCGGTCGGGGCGATCGGGGGCATGTTCGACCTCGTCGCGGACTGGGTGCTCGACGCCGATCCGGCCGATCCCGCGCAGGTCGAGGCGCTGATCGGTGATCTCGGCGACTTCTACCGCGTGATCGTCGCGGGGCTGCGCGGCGGAGCGGGGCCCGTGTGAAATCCTCGGCGCCATGCGCATCGCCACCTGGAACGTCAACTCCGTCACCGCGCGGCTGCCGCGTCTGCTGTCCTGGCTGGAATCGGCCGAGCCGGACGTGGTGTGCCTGCAGGAGCTGAAGTGCGCGACGGAGGCGTTCCCGGCCGAGGCGGCGCAGGCCGGCTACGAGGTGGCGGCCTACGGGACGGGCCGGTGGAACGGTGTCGCGATCCTGTCGCGCGTCGGGCTGGCGGACGTGCGGCGCGGGCTGGACGGCGAGCCGACGTTCGACGACGCGTCCGAGCCGCGCGCGATCGGCGCGACCTGCGGCGGGGTGCGGCTGTGGTCGGTGTACGTGCCCAACGGCCGCGAGCCGTCGCACCCGCACTACGCGTACAAGCTGCGGTGGCTGGAGGCGCTGCGGGCGACGGTGGCGGCCGAGGCTGTGCAGGACCGCCCGTTCGCCGTGCTGGGTGACTTCAACATCGCCCCCACCGACAACGACGTCTGGGACATCACGCTGTTCGACGGCATGACGCACGTGACCGAGGCGGAGCGCGCGGCGCTGGCGGCGCTGCGCGAGGCGGGCCTGACCGACGTGATGCCGCGCGCGCTGAAGTACGACACGCCCTACACCTACTGGGACTACCGGCAGCTGGCGTTCCCGAAGAACAACGGGATGCGCATCGACCTGGTCTACGCGTCGGCGAAGTTCGCCGGCTCGGTGAGCGACGCGTACGTGGACCGGGAGGCCCGCAAGGGCAAGGGCACCTCGGACCACGCGCCGGTGGTGGTGGACCTGACGGTCTGAGCGCGGGCCGCCGGTGGGTTTCACGCACCCGAACGCAGAACTCGGTGTCCCGAGCGTGGAACTCGCCGCCCCCCGGCGAGTCCCACGCTCACGCGCGCGAGTCCCACGCTCGGGTGCGCGAGTCCCACGCTCGGGCGCGCGAGTT
Organism: Amycolatopsis ruanii; assembly: GCF_003385175.1. Lineage (NCBI taxonomy): Bacteria > Bacillati > Actinomycetota > Actinomycetes > Pseudonocardiales > Pseudonocardiaceae > Amycolatopsis > Amycolatopsis ruanii. The sequence continues at coordinate 35,260 of NZ_PQHY01000019.1, read as the reverse complement.
CTGCGCTCAGGTGCGCGAGTTCTGCGTTCGCTCCGGCGGGGGCGCTCAGGCGCGCGAGTTCTGCGCTCGCTCCGGCGGGGGCGCTCAGTCCTGGGCGACCGGTGGTCGTGGACCTGACGCTTTCTGAACCGGGGCCGCTGGTGAAGTTCACGCTCCCGAACGAAGAACTCACCGTCCCCAACGCAGAACTCACCGTCCCGAGCGTGGAACTCGCCCACCCCGGCGAGTTCTGCGCTCAGGCGCGCGAGTTCCACGCTCAGGTGCGCGAGTTCTGCGGTCGATCCGGTGGGGGTGCTCAGTCCTGGGCGGCCCAGGCCTCCCGGTGCAGGCGGCGCAGCGTGCGCACGGCCTCCACGGCGCGGTCCCGGTCCACGGCCTGGATCGCGAGCATCGCGTAGTACTCGTCCTCCGGCAGCTCCAGCCGGGCGAACGAGGCGCCGTCGGGGAAGCTCACCGACAGCACCTCCAGCCAGCTGAACCGGCGCCCCACGAGAACGTTCCGCACCTGCACCCCGGAGGCGGCGACCCGCACCCGCGGCGTCGCGAACAGCATCGTCGCGCCCGCGAGCAGCAGGCCGATGAACACCATGGCGATCTGGTCGGACCGCTGGAAGATCACGCCGGTGTCGGAGCCGCGCAGCAGGATCGCCACCACCACGAACACCGCGAGCAGCACGACCGCCAGGATCGCCGACATCCACGTCGCCCGGTGCGGCCGGAACACCACGGCCTCCGACTTCTCCGCCACGGCTGCGCTCACACGAACTTCCGATCGGTCCACGGCTGCCGCAGCGACCGCAGCACGCGCTCCGCGTCCAGCGCCGCCTGCGTCGCCTCGCGGCCCTTGTCCTCCTTCGACCCGGGCAGCCCGGAGCGGTCCAGCGCCTGCTGCTCGGTGTCGCAGGTGAGCACGCCGTTGCCGACCGGCGTGCCCTCGTCCAGCGCGACCCGCGTCAGGCCCGCCGTCACCGCGTCGCACACGTACTCGAAGTGCGGGGTGCCGCCGCGGATGACCACGCCGAGCGCGACCACCGCGTCGTGCGTGCGGGCCAGCGCCTGCGCCACGACGGGCAGCTCCACGGCCCCGGCGACGCGCACCACGGTCGGCTCCTCGGACAGCTTCGCCTCCCGCGCCGCCTTCAGCGCGTTGTCCAGCAGCGCGTCGGTGATCTTCGCGTGCCACCGCGTCGCCACGATCGCCAGCCGGAGGTTCGCGCACTCGCTCAGGTCGAGCTCGACGTCCGGCCTGCCCTCACCACTCACTGTGCAGCACCGTTCCCGTTCCGTGCCTCCAGGTCCGCGCCGACCTGGTCGAACTCCTCCAGGTTGGACAGGTCGTGGCCCATCCGGTCCCGCTTCGTGCGCAGGTAACGCAGGTTCTCCGGGTTCGGCGAGATCGGCAGCGGCACCCGGCCGGTGACCTTCAGGCCGTAGCCCTCCAGGCCGATCCGCTTCGCCGGGTTGTTCGTCAGCAGCCGCATCGACCGCACACCCAGGTCGCACAGGATCTGCGCGCCCGTGCCGTAGTCGCGCGCGTCCGCGGGCACGCCGAGCGCCAGGTTCGCGTCCACCGTGTCCGCGCCCAGGTCCTGCAGCTGGTAGGCCTGCAGCTTGTGCAGCAGGCCGATGCCGCGGCCCTCGTGACCGCGGATGTAGAGCACCACGCCGCGGCCCTCGTCGGCGACGATCCGCAGCGCGGCGTCCAGCTGCGGGCCGCAGTCGCAGCGCAGCGAGCCGAACACGTCCCCGGTGAGGCACTCCGAGTGCACCCGCACCAGGATGTCCTCGCCGTCGCCGATCTCGCCGTAGACGAACGCCACGTGCTCGATGCCGTCCAGCAGGCTGTCGTAGCCGACCGCGCGGAACACGCCGGCCTCGAGCGGGATGCGTGCCTCGGCGACCCGCTCGACCTGCTTCTCGTGCCGGCGGCGGTAGGCGATCAGGTCGGCGATCGTGATGATCTGCAGGTCGTGGTCGGAGGCGAACACCTCCAGCTCGTCCCGGCGCGCCATGTCCCCCTCGTCCTTCTGGGAGACGATCTCGCACAGCACCCCGGCGGGGTGCAGCCCGGCCATGCGGGCCAGGTCGACCGAGGCCTCGGTGTGCCCGGGGCGGCGCAGCACACCACCCTCCTTGGCGCGCAGCGGGACCACGTGACCCGGGCGCCGGAAGTCACCGGCCTGCGACTTCGGGTCGGCCAGCAGCCGGATCGTGTGCGCCCGGTCGGCGGCGGAGATGCCGGTGGTGATGCCCTCGGCCGCGTCCACCGTGACCGTGTACGCGGTGCCGCGCTGGTCCTGGTTCGTGTGGTACATCGGCGGGAGGTCCAGCCGGTCGCAGTCCTGCTCGGTGAGCGCCACGCAGACGTAGCCCGAGGTGTAGCGCACCATGAAGGCGAGCAGCTCCGGCGTCGCCTTCTCGGCGGCGAAGATCAGGTCGCCCTCGTTCTCGCGGTCCTCGTCGTCGACGACGACCACCGGCCGCCCGGCGGCGATGTCCGCGATCGCCTTCTCGATGCCGGCGATGTCGACCGGCACCCCCGTCCCGCACGGTGTCCCTGCGCTGCTCACGCGTCCTCCTTCGAGCCTGCCCCGGCTCCAGTGTGCTCCGTGCGGCCGGGCAGATGGGGCGTCGCGAGCTTCTCCACGTACTTGGCGAGCACGTCGACCTCGAGGTTCACCAGATCACCCGGCTCGGCACGGCCGAGGGTGGTCAGTTCCAGTGTCGTCGGAATCAGCGCCACGGAGAACTCGTCGTTCGTCACACTCGTCACGGTGAGCGAGATGCCGTCGACCGCGATCGAGCCCTTCTCCACGATGTAGCGGGACAGGCCCGCGGGCAGCGCGAACCGGGTGAGCCCGGCCGCGTCGCGGGACAGGAACACCCCGGTGCCGTCGACGTGGCCCTGCATGATGTGCCCGCCGAGCCGGTCCCCCACCGGGGTCGCCCGCTCCAGGTTCACCCGGTCCCCGACGGCGATCTTGGCCAGCCGGGACCGCTGCAGCGTCTCGTGCACCACGTCGACGGTGAACTCGGAGCCGAACACGTCCACGACGGTCAGGCACACCCCGCTGACGGCGATCGAGTCGCCGTGCTTGGCGTCGGAGGTCACCACGGGGCCGCGCACGGTGAGCCGCGCGGCGTTGGGAACCTGCTCGACGGCGGTGATCTCGCCGAGCTCCTCCACGATGCCGGTGAACACTGGCGCGCGCCTCCTTGTCGGTGTCAGTGTGCCGCGCCGACGCGGGCGGCACGTTCGCGCAGGGCCGCGACGGCCTTGCCGGGGTCTTCCGCGCCGTAGACGGCCGAGCCGGCGACGAAACAGTCCACGCCGGCCTCGGCGGCCTGCTCGATCGTGTCGGCGTTGATGCCGCCGTCGATCTCCACGACGAGCTTGAGGTGGCCGGTGTCGACCAGGCGGCGCGCGGTGCGGACCTTCTCCAGCACGTCCGGGATGAACGACTGGCCGCCGAAGCCCGGCTCGACCGACATCACCAGCAGCGTGTCGTAGTGCTTGAGGGTCTCGACGTGGTCCTCCAGCGGCGTGCCCGGCTTGATGGACAGGCCGGCCCTGGCGCCCGCGGCGCGCAGGTTCTTCGCCAGCATCACCGGGTCGGCGGCCGCCTCCACGTGCACGGTGACGTTGTAGGCCCCGGCCTCGGCGTAGCCGATGGCCCAGCGGTCCGGGTCCTCGATCATCAGGTGGCAGTCCAGCGGGATGTCCGTGGTCTTCAGCAGCGACTGGACGACCGGCAGGCCCAGCGTCAGGTTGGGCACGAAGTGGTTGTCCATGACGTCCACGTGGACCCAGTCGGCGCGCGCGGCGCCGTCCCCGGCGATGGCGTGGATCTCCTCGCCCAGACGGGCGAAGTCGGCGGACAGGATGCTGGGCGCGATGAGAGGTCGGTGGGCCACGGTTACGGAGTGTAGATCGTGGGTCCGGGCAGCCGTGGCCCCACTCATCCTGTGGGTGCCGGCAACAGGTCCAGGATCTGCGACCAGGGCTTGCCGTACTCCAGCCGCCGCACCCGCACCCCGGCCTCGGCCAGCGTGTCCAGGTGCCGCCGCCAGGCCGGGTGCCGGAAGCGGGCGTCGGTGACCTGGTAGCCGACGATGATCGTGACGGCCGGGTCGCCGAGCACGTCACCCAGGGCGGTGAGGGCCTGGTTGTCGGCGATGCCGAGCGCGAGTTTGGCGACCGAGTTGGCCGAGGCCGGTGCGAACAGGAAGACCGGCGGGTCCGGGTGCGGGCGCGGCTCACCGGGCAGGCGCGAGGCGGAGCGGACCGGCAGGTCGGTGAGCGCGGCCAGCCCGTCCAGCTCCCCGGCCGCGTCCAGCCAGCGGTGGGCGGTCGGCGTGAGCGTGACGGCGAGCCGGTGGCCGCGGGCGGCGGCCAGCGCGGCCGGCTCGGCGCGGAACCGGGTGTCCAGTCCCCCGCACGAGCTGCCGATCAGGCCGAGCAGGCTCACGGCTTGCGCAGCACGGCGCAGAACATCGCGTCCGTGCCGTGCCGGTGCGGCCACAGCTGCACGTACGGTCCCTCACCCAGGTGGGGCACGCCGGGGAAGAACTCGCGCGTGTCCAGCACTTCGGCCTTGGTGCGGCGGGCGATCTCGCCGACCACGCCCTCGGTCTCGGCCAGGTGCGGCGAGCAGACGACGTAGGCGACCACACCGCCGGAGCGGGTGAGGTCCAGCGCGGCGGTGAGCAGTTCGCCCTGCAGCCTGGTCAGGTCCGGCACGTCGGAGGGCTTGCGCCGCCAGCGCGCCTCCGGGCGGCGGCGCAGTGCGCCCAGCCCGGTGCACGGCGCGTCGACCAGGACGCGGTCGAAGCCCGGCTCCAGGCCGGTGTCCCGGCCGTCGGCGACGTGCACGGTCACCGGCAGGCCCTCGGTGGCCTGCTCGACGAGCTTCGCGCGGTGCGGGGCCTGCTCGACGGCGTCGACGTGCGCGCCCTGCGTCGCGGCGAGCGCGCCGAGCATCCCGGCCTTGCCGCCGGGGCCCGCGCACAGGTCCAGCCAGCGCTCGTCGGCGCCCTCCAGCGGCACCCGGGTGAGCGCGACGGCGCACAGCTGGCTGCCCTCGTCCTGCACCACGGCCAGGCGCTCGCGGATCGGCTCGGAGTCGCCCGGGTCGCCCGAGCCGGCGGGCAGGTGCACGCCGTAGGGCGAGTACGGGGCGACGTCGCCACCGGTGATGGCGGCGAGTTCGTCGGCGCTGATCTCACCCGGGCGGGCGGCCAGGTGGACGGCCGGGCGGGCGTCGTCGGCCTCCAGCGCCGCCTGCAGGTCGTCACCCTTGTCGCCGAGCGCCTCGGCGAACGCGCGCGCCACCCAGCGCGGGTGGGCGGTGCGCATCGCCAGGTGCCCGATCGGGTCCTTGTCGCGGTCCGGGGTGAGCTGCGCCATCCAGGCGTCCTCGTCCTGCTCGGAGATCTTGCGCAGGACGGCGTTGACGAACCCGGCGACGTGCGAGCCGGCGTCGGCACGGGCCAGGTCGACGGTGGAGGTGACCGCGGCGTGCTGCGGGATGCGGGTGCGCAGCAGCTGGTAGACGCCCAGGCGGAGGCAGTCCAGGACCGGGCCGTCGACCTTGTCCAGCGGGCGGTCCAGGCACGCGGCGATGATGGCGTCGAGCATGCCCTGGGCGCGGGAGGCGCCGTAGGCGAGTTCGGTGGCCAGCGCGGCGTCGCGGCCGGAGACGCGGTTGCGGCGGAGCAGGTCCGGCAGCACGAGGTTGGCGTAGGCGTCGCGCTGGCGGACGGCACGCAGCACGTCCAGCGCGACGCGGCGCGCCGGGTCCTCGGCCGGCGGGCGGCGGGGGCCCTGCTTGCGGTGATCCGGGCGGCCGCGCTGGGGCCGGGAGGGCCTGCGCTCGTTCATGACAGCCGTTCTCCTTGCTCGATGCGGGTGCCGCGGGCCCAGTCGGTGGCCGCCATGCGTTTCTTGCCCTGTGCCTGGACCTCGCCCAGCCGCACCGGTTTCGTCGCCGTGCCGGCCAGGACGCGCTTGCGCTCGACACGCAGCTCCCCCGGCTCCAGCGCGGGCTCGTCCACGACCGTGACCGGGCCGAGCTTGAGGCGCTCGCCGCGGAACTCCGTCCACGCGCCGGGTTCCGGGGTGACCGCGCGGATGTGGCGGTCGACCGCGTGCGCCGGGCCGGTGAACGAGACGCGCGCGTCGTCGACGGTGACCTTGGGGGCGTAGGTGACGCCGTCGGCGGGCTGGGGCACCGCCTGGACCTCGCCGTCCTCGATGCCGTCCAATGTGGACGCCAGCAGGCGGGCGCCGGAGACCGCGAGGCGGTCCAGGAGCGCGCCGGCGGTGTCGTCGTCGGCGATCTTCTCGGTGACCACGCCGAAGACGGGGCCGGCGTCGAGTTCCTTGACGATGCGGAAGGTGGAGGCGCCGGTGATCTCGTCGCCGGCGCGGATCGCCGCCTGCACCGGGGCGGCGCCGCGCCACGCGGGCAGCAGCGAGAAGTGCAGGTTGATCCAGCCATGCCGCGGGATGTCCAGTGCGCGCTGGGGCAGGAGCGCCCCGTAGGCGACGACCGGGCAGGCGTCGGGCGCGAGTTCGGTCAGGCGCTGCAGGAAGTCGGGGTCACCGGCCTTGGCCGGGGTGAGGACCTCGATGCCGTGCTCGTCGGCGAGCGCGCCGACGGGTGAGCGCAGGAGCTTGCGGCCCCGGCCGGCGGGCGCGTCGGGCCGCGTGACGACGGCGACGACCTCGTGCCGCGGCGAGTCGAGCAGCGCCCGCAGCGACGGCACGGCGGGTTCGGGGGTACCGGCGAAGACGAGGCGCATCAACGCACCTCGGCGACGGGCGTGGAGTGGGTGGGCATCGGAGCCAGTCTAGTGACCGGCCCCGGCGCCCCGCCCGGCCGGATCACGCGCCGGAACGTGGAACTCGCGCGCCCGAGTGTTCAACTCGCGCGCCGGAACGTGGGACACGCGCGCCCGAGTGTTCAACTCGCGCCCGGCGCGAGTCCCACGCTCACGCGCGCGAGTCCCACGCTCGCGCGCGTGAGTTCCGCGTTCGCGGGCGTGACATCCGCGCTCACGGTGCCGGGTGCACCACCTGCGCGGCTCCGCCGCCACGGCGCACCGGCTCGGCGGCGGCCAGCCAGCGGCCGTCCGGCAGGCGCTCCACGCCGGTGGCGGCGCCGATCTCGGCCGGGGACGTCGAGAACAGCTGGCCCCGCGCCCGCAGGTCGGACGATTCCCGCAGCGCGAGGAACGCCGGTTCCACCTGGGCGGGCCCGGAGTTGCGCTGCGAGGCCCGCGGCGCGGCGATCGCCTCCTCCAGGGTCAGCCCGCGGTCCAGCCTGCCGAGCAGCACCTGCAGCACCGTGGTGATGATCGACGCCCCACCGGGCGAACCGGCGGCCAGCAGCGGCTTGCCGTGCTCCAGGACGATCGTCGGCGCCATCGACGACCGCGGGCGCTTGCCGGGGCCGGGCAGGTTCGGGTCGGGCACGCCCGGGGTGACCGGGGTGAAGGAGAAGTCGGTCAGCTCGTTGTTCAGCAGGAAACCGCGGCCGGGCACCACGATGCCGCTGCCGCCCTCCTGCTCGATGGTCAGCGTGTAGGCGACCACGTTGCCCCACCTGTCGGCGACGGTCAGGTGCGTGGTGTTCTCGCCCTCGTACGGAGTCGGCGCCGCGGCACCCGCCGCGCACGGCTGCGGATGGCGCGGGTCCCCGGCGGCAACGGTGCCCACGGCCGCGCGGTCCGGGTCGATCAGGCACGCGCGGCTGTCCGCGAACCGCTGGCTGAGCAGCTGACGGGCGGGCACGTCGACGAACGCCGGGTCGCCGATCCACCGGTTGCGGTCGGCGAAGGCCAGACGGCTGGCCTCCAGGAAGTGGTGCAGGTAGTCGCCCTCGCCGAAGCGGGCGACGTCGAAGTTCTCCAGGATGTTCAGCGCCTCGCCGACCGTGAGACCGCCCGAGGACGGCGCCGGCATGCCGTAGACGTCCAGGCCGCGGTAGCGCGTGTGGGTGGGTTCCCGCTCGATGGTGCGGTAGGCGGCGATGTCGTCGGTGGTGAGCTTGCCGGGCCGGACGTTCAGCCCGGCGGCCGGATCGACCGGCGGCTGCTGCACGGTCGCGGCGATCTCGTCGGCGATCGGGCCGCGGTAGAGCGCGCGGGCGCCCTGGCGGGCGAGCGTTTCGTAGGTGGCCGCGAGGTCCGGGTTGGTGAACGTGCTGCCGACCGCGGGCGGCGCGCCGCCGGGCAGGTACAGCTCGCGCGTGCTCGGGAACGCGGAGAAGCGCTCCGCGTTGCCGGCGATCTGCGTGTGGAACGTCTGGTCCACGGTGAAGCCGTCGCGGGCCAGGCGCGCGGCGGGGCGCAGCATCTGGTTCAGCGACCGGGTGCCCCACTTGCGCAGCGCGTCCTGCCAGGTGGCGGGCGTGCCCGGGACGCCGACGGACAGGCCGCTGGTGACGGCCTCGTCGAACGGGATCGGCTCACCGTTCTCGACGAAGAGGTTCTCGTCGGCGGAGGCGGGCGCGGTCTCCCGGCCGTCGAGGGTGTGCACCTGGCGGGTGCGGGCGTCGTAGTAGACGAAGAACCCGCCGCCGCCGATGCCGGCCGAGAACGGGTCGGTGACGCCGAGGGCCGCGGCGGTGGCGACGGCCGCGTCGACCGCGTTGCCGCCGTCGGCCAGAACCCGGGTGCCGATGGCGGTGGCGTCGGCGTCGATGCTGGCGACCGCACCCCCGAACCCGATCGCGACGGGCTGTTTCGGCGCGGCCTGCTCGGCGTACGCCACGCCCGGGGCGAGCAGGACCGCACTGACGAGAACCGCGAGAGCACGCAGAGTCCGCATTTCCGGCAGTCTGCCCGGTTCCGGCCCCGCGCTCAACCGGAGGACGGGTGGCTTCGCCGGGCGTCAGATCAGCGCCAGCGGGTCCAGCTGGATGCGCACCGCCGCGGTTTCCTTCCGCGCGGCGCGTACCGCCTGCACCGCGGCCAGGCAGGACGCCAGCGCCCGGCCCTCGCCGCGGGGGACGCGGATCAGGGCGCGCTCCCGCTCGGAGCGGCCCTCCTCGTCGGGCTCGGTCAGCGGCACCGGGCCCAGGACCTCCGCCGACGGCGGGAGCTCCGTCTCCGCCAGCAGCGCCGCCACCGCCTCGGGGGTGCCCTCCACGCTCGCCATCCGCACCACCGGCGGGAACCCCAGCTCGCGCCGCTCCGCCAGTTCCCGCTCGGCGTGCCAGGCCGGGTCCCAGCGGACCAGGGCCTGCACCGGCGCCAGCGGGGCCTCCGCGCCGACGACCACCCGGCCGCCCACCGACGACGGCCGCACCAGGGCCGCCGCCGCCATCCACCGCCGCAGCGTCTCCTCCGCCGCCCGCAGGTCCTGCCGCCCCAGCAACGCCCAGCCGTCCAGCAGCAGCGCCGCGCCGTACCCGCCCTCGGCCACCGGCTCGGCCCCGGGTGTGCAGACCACCAGCGCGGGCCGCCCGGGCACGGTCGCCAGCACCTCCCGCGCCCCCGACGTCCGCACCGGCACCCCCGGGAAGGCCCGGCCCAGCTCCTCGGCGGTCCGCTTCGCGCCGACGACCACGGCCCGCAGCCGCGCCGAACCACAGGCCGGGCACCGGAAATGCGCCTCCGGCGTGCCGCACCACCGGCAGCTCGGCGGGTGCGCCACGTCCGCGCCCGCCCCGCCCGGCAGCCCGAGCGGACCGGCGCACCTGCGGCAGTGCGCGGGGGTGCGGCACTGCGCGCACGCCAGCGCGGGCACGTAGCCGCGCCGGGGCACCTGCACCAGCACCCGCGCGGCCGCGGCCAGCGACTGCCGCGCGGCCTCGAACGCCACCGACGGCAACCGGGCCACGCGCGCCGCCTCGTCGCGCGCCACGTCGAAGTCCTCCCCGACCGGGGTCACCCGCGGCGCCGCTTTCCGCAGCTCGTCCCGCGATCCGGTGATCGGATGCGCCCACCGGGTTTCGACCAGCAGCTGGGCTTCCGCGGTCCGGGCGAACCCGCCGGCCACGAACGACGCGCCCTGGGCGTGCGCCCGCAACGCCAGCACGTCCCGCACCTGCGGGTAGGGCATGTGCGGGTCGGCGTGCAGGTCGTCGCCGTCGTCCCACACCACGAACAGCCCGGGGTCGGCGACCGGCGCGAACATCGCCGCGCGGGTCCCGACCACGATCGGCACCGCTCCCCGGGACACCGCGAGCCACCGCCGGTACCGCTCGGCCGGCCCGGTGTCGGCGGGCAGCGCGGCCACGGCGCCGGCCCCCGCCACCCGCACGCAGGCGTCGTGCACCCGCGTCAGATCACGGTGGTCGGGCACCACCAGCAACGCGCCCCGGCCACTGGCGGCGGCGAGAGCCGCCAGTTCGGCCAGCCGCGCCGGCCAGTCCTCCCCCGGCAGCGCCTGCCACACCGCGTGCGCCTGCCGTGCGGCCCGCACCGCGTCGGTGAACGACTCCCCGAACTGGTACCGCTGCCACGCCGTCACCGGAGGCGCCTCGGTCACCTCGGCGCGCTCCCGGGCGGGCTCGGACTCGGCCTTGGCGTGCCGGGGCGGGATCGCCAGCCGCAGCACGTCCATGAGGGTGCCGCCGTAGTGGTCGGCGACGCGGCGGGCCAGCGCGTACAGCGTCGGGGACAGCACTGGCTCGGGCGAGGTGACCCGCTCCAGGAACGCCAGCCGCCCCTTGTGCTCGGCGGTCGACGCGCGCTCGACGAGGAACCCGTCAACGAGCTGCCCGGCGAACCGCACCCGCACCCGGCAGCCGGGCACCGCGTCGGCGTCCAGCTTGTCCGGCACCTGGTAGTCGAACGTGCGGTCCAGGTGCGCCAGCGGCACGTCCACGACGACGCGGGCGACCGGGTCGTGCTCCGCCGGCTTCTGCTGCCCCTTCCGGGACGGTGGACGCTTCGCCGCGGCCCGTTTCGGGGGCGCGGGGAGGTCCCAGAGCGCGTCGGAAGAGGTCACGCTTGTTCTCTACCAGACGCGTCCCGGGGCTCAGGCCCCGGCGAGGGAGCGCAGCGCGTCGGCGCGGTCGGTGTTCTCCCACGGCAGCTTGACGTCGGTGCGGCCGAAGTGGCCGTACGCGGCGGTCGCGGCGTAGATCGGGTGCAGCAGGTCCAGGTCGCGGATGATCGCGGCGGGACGCAGGTCGAACACCTCGGTGATCGCGGCCTGGATCTTGGCCGGGTCGACCGTCTCGGTGCCGAAGGTCTCCACGAACAGGCCGACCGGCGAGGCCTTGCCGATCGCGTAGGCGACCTGCACCTCGATCCGCCCGGCCAGGCCCGCGGCGACGACGTTCTTGGCGACCCAGCGCATCGCGTAGGCCGCGGAGCGGTCCACCTTCGACGGGTCCTTGCCGGAGAACGCGCCACCACCGTGGCGGGCCATGCCGCCGTAGGTGTCCACGATGATCTTGCGGCCGGTCAGCCCGGCGTCGCCCATCGGGCCGCCGATCACGAACCGCCCGGTGGGGTTGACCAGCAGCTTCACGTCGCTGTGGTCGAGCTGGATCTCGTTCAGCTCGGGCATCACGACCTGCTCGCGCACGTCGACGCCGAGCATGGTGTCCAGGTCGATCCCGTCGGCGTGCTGGGTGGACACGACGACGGTGTCCAGCCGCACCGGCTGGTCGCCGGCGTACTCGATGGTGACCTGGGTCTTTCCGTCCGGGCGCAGGTAGGGCAGCACGCCGTCCTTGCGCACCCGGGCCAGCCGGCGGGACAGGCGGTGGGCCAGCGCGATCGGCAGCGGCATCAGCTCGGGCGTGTCGGAGCACGCGTAGCCGAACATCAAGCCCTGGTCGCCGGCGCCCTGCCGGTCGATCTCGTCGATCGCGTTCTCCACGCGCGACTCGTAGGCGGTGTCCACGCCCTGCGCGATGTCCGGGGACTGCGCGCCGATCGCGACGTTCACGCCGCACGAGTTGCCGTCGAAGCCCTTGGCGGAGGAGTCGTAGCCGATGTCGAGGATCCGCTCGCGCACGATCGTCGGGATGTCGGCGTAGGCCTCGGTGGTCACCTCGCCGGCGACGTGCACCTGCCCGGTGGTGATCAGCGTTTCCACGGCGACGCGGGAGCGCGGGTCCTTGGCCAGGAGGGCGTCCAGGATCGAGTCGCTGATGGCGTCACAGATCTTGTCCGGGTGCCCCTCGGTCACCGACTCCGAAGTGAACAACCTGCGGTTAGACGCGGTCACCACGCTCACATCCCATCAACTCTTCTGTCCCTCCGGCGTCCAGACTAGGCGCGCCGGTCAGTGCCTGATGAATTCCCCGACGGCGTCCCACACCGCGGCCGCCAGTTGCGCTTTGGAGCCCAGCGGGATGGGCCGCTCGGTGCCGTCGGCGGCCAGCAGCCAGCCGCCGTTCTCCTCGACCTCGAACGCCCTTCCATCCCCGACGGCGTTGAGAACCAGCAGGTCACAGCCCTTGCGCCGCAGTTTGGCACGGCCGTGGTCGAGTACGCTACCGCGCTCGTCACCCGTTTCCGCGGCGAAACCGACGATGACCTGTCCCGGCAATCGATTCGTGACCAGTTCCGCGAGAATGTCCGGATTCCGGGAAAGCGTGATGACCGGATCGGGCTGGTCGTCCGTTTTCTTGATTTTGTGGCCGGATCGGCTCGCGGGACGAAAATCGGCGACGGCGGCGGCCATCACGACGACGTCCGCCTCCTTGGCGGCCTCGGTGACGGCCTCGCGCATCTGCTCGGCGGTCGACACGCGCCGCAGCACGGCGCCGGCCGGCTCGGGCAGCTCCACGGTGTGGCCGGCCACCAGCGTGACCTCGGCGCCCCGCTGCGCGGCGACGCGGGCCAGCGCGTAGCCCTGCTTGCCCGACGAGCGGTTGCCCAGGTAGCGGACCGGGTCCAGCGGCTCGCGGGTGCCGCCGGCGGAGACGACGACGCGCAGGCCCTCCAGGTCGCGCGGCAGCGCCGCGGGCGCGGCCAGCAGCAGGCGGGCGAGGTCGACAATCTCGGCCGGGTCGGCCAGCCGTCCCTTGCCGGTGTCGGCGCCGGTGAGCCGTCCCGCGGCGGGTTCGGTGACCACGGCGCCCCGGGACCGCAGCAGCGCCACGTTGTCCCGGGTGGCCGGGTGCTCCCACATCTCGGTGTGCATCGCCGGGAAGAAGGCGACCGGGCAGCGCGCGGTGAGCAGCGTGCCGGTGAGCAGGTCGTCGGCACGGCCCTGGGCCGCACGGGCCAGCAGGTCCGCGGTCGCCGGGACGACCAGCACGAGGTCCGCTTCCTTGCCGATGCGGACGTGCTGCACCTGGTCCACCTCGGTGAACACGCCGGTGTGCACCGGGTGGCCGGACAGCGCCTCGAAGGTGGCCGCGCCGACGAACTTCAGCGCGGCCTCGGTGGGCACCACGCGGACGTCGTGACCGGACTCGGTCAGCCCGCGCAGCACCTCACAGGCCTTGTAGGCGGCGATCCCGCCGCCCACCCCGAGCACGACGCGGGGTTTACTCACCCTCGGTGTGCTCGAGCAGGCCGGCGTGGATCTCGCGCAGCGCGATCGACAGCGGCTTCTCCCGCGGGCCCGGCTCCACGAGCGGGCCGACGTATTCGAGCAGCCCCTCGCCGAGCTGGGCGTAGTAGTCGTTGATCTGACGAGCGCGCTTCGCGGCGTAGATCACCAGCGCGTACTTCGAGCTGACCTTGGCCAGAAGGTCGTCGATCGGCGGGTTGGTGATGCCCTCGAGTTCCTCGCCGTAAATGCCGAGCGATGCGGTCACGCGCTTATGCTCCTGAGTTCTGTTCGTGAAGTCGGTGGTCTCCCCGCAGCAAGTCTAACAACTGCCGCGCGGCTTCCCCGACGTCGGCGTTCACCAGCCGCACGTCGAACTCCCCCGCCGCGGCGAGCTCGCGCTCGGCCTCGGCGAGACGGGCGGTGACGGCGGTCTCCTCCTCGGTGCCGCGGCCCTTGAGCCGGCCGACCAGCTCGTCCCAGGACGGCGGCATGAGCATGACCAGCCGGGCGTCCGGCATGGCCGCGCGCACCTGCCGCGCGCCCTGGAGTTCGATCTCCAGCACGGCGGGCCTGCCCTCGGCCAGCGCCCGCTCGACCGGTTCCCGGGGCGTGCCGTAGCAGTTGCCGGTGAACTCGGCGTGCTCGAGCAGCTCGCCCGCGGCGCGCATCGCGTCGAACGTGGCGCGGTCGATGAAGTGGTAGTGCACCCCGTCGACCTCGCCGGGGCGGGGCGCCCGCGTGGTCACCGAAACACTGAAGTAGATGTCCGGGTCCAGCCGGCGCAGCGCGCCGACCACGCTGGACTTCCCGACCCCGGACGGGCCGGAGACGACCGTGAGCCGGCTCCGGGACCCACGTCGCGCCTGGTCCGGAGCCGGCTCACGGTGCGTCGCCGGGCCGGCATGCCCGCCGGCCCCGGTGACGCGGTCGCTGCCGGTGTCGCTCACTCGCCGCTGAACTCGGCCAGCAGCGCCTTGCGCTGCCGGTCACCAAGGCCGCGCAGCCGCCGGCTCGGTGCGATCTCCAGGCGCTCCATGGTCTGCTGAGCGCGCACCTTGCCGACGCCGGGGAGGGCTTCGAGCAGGGCGGAGACCTTCATCTTGCCGAGAACCTCGTCCTCGTCGGCCTGCTTCAGCACGTCGGTGAGCGTGGTGCCGCCTCGCTTGAGGCGCTCCTTCAGCTCAGCGCGGGCACGACGAGCGGCAGCGGCCTTCTCCAGCGCCGCCTTGCGCTGTTCCTCGGTCAGCTGGGGAAGTGCCACGTTTTCCTCCGTAGTACTCAAAATTCTGGGTGGGTGACGCGACGGTACCCACCCCGCGCCACCGGCCACAATGCGGGGGGTGGTCGCTCGGTTCCGGGACAGGGACCTGATATTGGCGCTATCCGGTCAGACTCGCCTGGGTGCGGCGCACCGCGTCGCGCAGCGCGACGGGGTCCGGACCGTGCCTGAGAACGTCCCTGGACGACGCGGGCAGCACCCCCGGCAGGTCCGCACCGAACAGGCGGCGAAGATCGTCCACGGTGGCTCCCTGGGCCCCGAAACCGGGCGCCAGGACCGGCCCGTTCAGCCCGGTCAGGTCGAGTTCCCCGGCCGGGATGGTGGCCCCCACGACGACGCCGACGTCGCCGAGGGAGGCGGCGCCGGCGTTGCACCGGGCCGCCTCGTCCACAATCGACTGTGCGACGGTCTTTCCGTTGGGCAGCAACGCGTTCTGCAGCGCGCCCGAATCCGGGTTGGAGGTGCGGGCGAGCACGAACAGGCCCTCGCCGGTGCCCAGCGCGGGCGCCAGCGAGCCGAACCCGAGGTAGGGCGAGACGGTGATCGCGTCCGCCCGGACCGGCGCGTCCGGGCCCAGGTAGGCCGCCGTGTAGGCGGCCATCGTCGACCCGATGTCGCCCCGTTTGACGTCCAGCAGGACCAGCGCGCCGCGGTCGCGGGCGTGCTCGGCCACGCGGGCCAGGACGGCCACCCCGGGCGGCCCGAAGGCCTCGAAGAAGGCCGACTGGGGCTTGACGACGGAGACCTCCTCGGCGAGGACGTCAACCGCCGTCAGGGCGAACTTCTCCAGCCCGCCCGGATCGCGGTCCAGGCCCCAGGCGTCGAGCAGGCCGGGGTGGGGGTCGATCCCCGCGCACAGGTTCCCGCGCGCGGCGACCGCCTCCACCAGCCGGGCGCCGAAGCCCGTCACGCTCACGCCTTGGCCCCCCTCACGACTTGGACCGCAGCGCGGCCTGCAGGTCCTGCAGGGACCGGACGCCGATGTCGCCCCGGATGAGCGCCTCGATGCCGTGCACGGCCGCCGCGGCGCCCTGCACGGTGGTGATGCACGGGATGTCCCGCGACACGGCCGCGGTGCGGATCTCGTAGCCGTCGATCCGCGGTCCGCTGTTGCCGTACGGGGTGTTGATCACCATGTCCACCTCGCCTGCGGTGATGACCTCGACCACGTTCGGCTCGCCGGGCGCGCTGCCCTCGGAGTACTTGCGGACCACCGTGCAGGGCACCCCGTTGCGCCGCAGCACCTCGGCGGTGCCCGAGGTCGCGAGGATCTCGAAGCCGAGGTCGGCCAGGCGCTTGATCGGGAACACCAGGGCCCGCTTGTCGCGGTTGGCGACCGAGACGAACACCTTGCCCGACGTCGGCAGCGACCCGTAGGCCCCGGCCTGGGACTTCGCGAACGCCTCGCCGAAGGAGGTGTCCACGCCCATGACCTCGCCGGTGGACTTCATCTCCGGCCCGAGCAGCGAGTCCACGCCCTTGCCCTCCGGCGTGCGGAAGCGGTGGAAGGGCAGGACCGCCTCCTTGACCGCGACCGGCGCGTCGATCGGCAGGTGCCCGCCGTCGCCCTCGGCGGGCAGCACGCCGCGGGTGCGCAGGTCCTTGATCGAGGAGCCGGTCATGATCAGCGACGCCGCCTTGGCCAGCTGGACGCCGGTCGCCTTGGACACGAACGGCACGGTGCGGCTGGCGCGCGGGTTGGCCTCCAGGACGTAGAGCACGTCGTCCTTGAGCGCGTACTGCACGTTGAGCAGGCCGCGCACGCCGACGCCGCGGGCGATCGCCTCGGTGGAGGCGCGCACCGCCTCGACGTCCTGGCGGCCCAGCGTGATCGGCGGCAGCGCGCACGAGGAGTCGCCGGAGTGGATGCCGGCCTCCTCGATGTGCTCCATGACGCCGCCCAGGTACAGCTCCTCGCCGTCGAACAGGGCGTCCACGTCGATCTCGATGGCGTCGTCGAGGAACCGGTCCACCAGCACCGGGTGCTCGGGGGTGACCTCGGTGGCGCGCTGGATGTAGCCGGCCAGGGAGGCCTCGTCGTAGACGATCTCCATGCCGCGGCCGCCGAGCACGTAGGAGGGCCGCACCAGGACCGGGTAGCCGATCTCGTCGGCGATCCGCTTGGCGCCCTCGAACGAGGTGGCGGTGCCGTACTTCGGGGCGGGCAGGCCCGCGGCCATCAGCACGTCGCCGAACGCGCCGCGGTCCTCGGCCAGGTTGATCGCCTCGGGCGAGGTGCCCACGATCGGCACCCCGGCGTCGGCCAGCCGCTGCGCCAGCTTCAGCGGGGTCTGGCCGCCGAGCTGGACGATCACGCCGGCCACGGTGCCCGAGCGCTGCTCGGCGTAGACGACCTCGAGCACGTCCTCGAAGGTCAGCGGCTCGAAGTAGAGGCGGTCGGAGGTGTCGTAGTCGGTGGA
The DNA here is from genome assembly GCF_003385175.1 of Amycolatopsis ruanii. Lineage (NCBI taxonomy): Bacteria > Bacillati > Actinomycetota > Actinomycetes > Pseudonocardiales > Pseudonocardiaceae > Amycolatopsis > Amycolatopsis ruanii. The sequence continues at coordinate 18,090 of NZ_PQHY01000019.1, read as the reverse complement.
CACCGTCTCCGGGTTGCAGTTGACCATGACGGCCTCGAACCCGGCCTCGCGCAGCGCCAGCGCGGCGTGCACGCACGAGTAGTCGAACTCGATGCCCTGGCCGATGCGGTTCGGGCCGGAGCCCAGGATCAGCACCTTGGGCTTGTCCGGCTGGGCCGTGATCTCGGATTCGGCCGCGGGGTCGGACTCGTAGGCCGAGTAGTGGTACGGCGTCTTCGCGGCGAACTCGGCCGCGCAGGTGTCCACCGTCTTGTACACCGGCCGCACGCCGAGGCGGTGCCGCAGCGCGCGCACGCCGACGTCACCGGCCAGCTCCGGCCGCAGCGCGGCGATCTGCTGGTCGGACAGGCCGACGCGCTTGGCCTCGCGCAGCAGCGGCGCGTCCAGCACCGGGGCGTCGCGCACCTCGGCGCCGACCTCGCCGATCAGCGCGATCTGGTCGATGAACCACGGGTCGATGCCGCTGGCCTCGTGCACCTGCTGCACGGTGGCGCCCAGGCGCAGGGCGCGCTCGACCGCGTAGAGGCGGCCGTCGTGCGGGGTGCGCAGCGCTTCGAGCGTGTTCTCCAGCGTGGCGCCCTCGGGGTCCGGAGTGGTCCAGAACCCGGCCGCCTTGGTGTCGATCGAGCGCAGCGCCTTGCCCAGCGCCTCCGGGAAGCTGCGGCCCAGCGCCATCGCCTCGCCGACGCTCTTCATCGTGGTGGTCAGCTCCGGGTCGGCGCCCGGGAACTTCTCGAACGCGAACCGCGGCACCTTGACCACGACGTAGTCCAGGGTCGGCTCGAACGAGGCCGGGGTCTCGCCGGTGATGTCGTTGCGGATCTCGTCCAGCGAGTAGCCGATGGCCAGCTTCGCGGCGATCTTGGCGATCGGGAAGCCGGTGGCCTTCGACGCCAGCGCGCTGGAGCGGGACACGCGCGGGTTCATCTCGATGACGACCATCCGGCCGTCGCGCGGGTTGATCGCGAACTGGATGTTGCAGCCGCCGGTGTCGACGCCGACCTCGCGCAGCACGGCGATGCCCACGTCGCGCATGTGCTGGTACTCGCGGTCGGTCAGGGTCATCGCCGGGGCGACGGTCACCGAGTCACCGGTGTGCACGCCCATCGCGTCGATGTTCTCGATCGAGCAGATCACCACCACGTTGTCGTGGCGGTCGCGCATCAGCTCGAGCTCGTACTCCTTCCAGCCGAGCACGCTCTCCTCGATGAGCACCTCGGTGACCGGCGACTCGGCCAGGCCGATGGAGGCCAGGCGCTCCAGCTCCTCGTCGGTGTGCGCCATGCCCGATCCCAGGCCGCCCATGGTGAACGAGGGCCGGATGACGACCGGCAGGCCCAGCTCGGCGACGGTCTCGCGGACCTCGTCCATCGAGTGGCACACGCGGCTGCGCGGCACGTCGCCGCCGATGGCGCGCACGATGTCCTTGAACTTCTGCCGGTCCTCGCCGCGCTGGATGGCGTCGATGTCGGCGCCGATCAGCTCGACGCCGTACTTCTCCAGCACGCCGCGCTCGTGCAGCGCGACGGCGGTGTTCAGCGCGGTCTGCCCGCCCAGGGTCGCCAGCAGGGCGTCGGGGCGCTCGGCCGCGATGACCTTCTCCACGAAGTCCGGGGTGACCGGCTCGATGTAGGTCGAGTCGGCGAACTCCGGGTCGGTCATGATCGTGGCCGGGTTGGAGTTCACCAGCGAGACCCGCAGGCCCTCCTGGCGCAGCACCCGGCAGGCCTGCGTGCCCGAGTAGTCGAACTCGGCGGCCTGGCCGATGACGATCGGGCCGGATCCGATGACGAGCACGTGCTCGATGTCTGTACGTTTCGGCATCAGCGGCTCTTCTTCTCCATCAGGGTCACGAACTCGTCGAACAGCGGCGCGGCGTCGTGCGGGCCGGCGGCCGCCTCGGGGTGGTACTGCACCGAGAAGGCCGGCACGTCCGCGCAGCGCACGCCCTCGACCGTGTCGTCGTTGGGGCAGTAGTGGCTGACCCGGGCGGCGCCGAAGGGCGAGTCGAACCGCTGCCCGGGCTCACCCTCCAGGGCGAAGCCGTGGTTCTGCGCGGTGATCGCCACCCGCCCGGTCTCCACGTCGATCACCGGGATGTTGATGCCCCGGTGGCCGTAGCGCATCTTGTAGGTGCCCAGCCCCAGCGCGCGGCCGAGGATCTGGTTGCCGAAGCAGATGCCGAACAGCGGGATCTCGCGGCGCAGGACCTCCTCGGTCAGCGCGACCGCGTGGTCCTGCGTGGCCGGGTCGCCGGGGCCGTTGGACAGGAACACCCCGTCCGGCTCGACGGCCAGCAGCTCCTCGGCCGAGCTGGTCGAGGGCAGCACGTGCAGCTCGATGCCGCGGCGGCTCATCTGGCGCGGGGTGTTGGACTTGATGCCCAGGTCCAGCGCGGCGACGCGGAAGCGGCGCTCGCCCTCCGGCGCGACGACGTAGGGCTCCTTGGTGGTGACTTCGCCGGCCAGGTCGGCGCCCTTCATCGGCGGGCTCGCCAGCACCTGGGCGGTCATCGCCTCCTCGGTGTCCAGCGCGTCGCCGGAGAACACGCCGGCCCGCATCGCGCCCCGCTCACGCAGGTGGCGGGTCAGGGTGCGGGTGTCGACGCCGCTGATGCCGACCACGCCCTGGCGGGCCAGCTCCTCGTCGAGCGTGCGGCGGGACCGCCAGTTCGACGGGGTCCGGGCCGGGTCGCGCACGACGTAGCCGGACACCCAGATGCGGGCGGACTCGTCGTCCTCGTCGTTCCAGCCGGTGTTGCCGATCTGCGGCGCGGTCTGCACCACGATCTGGCGGTGGTAGGACGGATCGGTCAGCGTCTCCTGGTAGCCGGTCATCCCGGTGCAGAACACGGCCTCGCCCAGCGTGCGGCCCTGGGCGCCGTAGGCCGATCCGCGGAACACCCGCCCGTCCTCCAGCACCAATGCGGCCGGTGTCCTGGTGCCCACGGTCACTGGGCCCCTCCCTTGATCTCTCGTTCGGACAAGCTTTCGATCCACTGTGGATAGACGTCGAGGTCGTCGCCGCGGAAGCCGGTGTCCAGCTCCTTGTCACCGAGCCGCCAGGTGATGACGATCAGGCTGTCGGTGCCCATCACCTTCCCGGCGATCCCGCTCGCGCGCTTGACCTCCACAATGGACTCGCGCGGGATGAAGAACCCGGGCGCGCCGGCCCGGTCGATCTCCACGCCGTCGCGGTAGAGCCGCAGCACCGCCCGCCCGCGCAGGCCGACCCCGCGCGTGACGATGCGATCCTGCCAGTCACCCGCCGTGGTGGTGCTCACGTAGAGCCCCTTGGCCGGCGGCAGCAGCTCCTCCCCCGGCTCGGCGGGGGTCTGCGGGAACGGCGGCAGCTGCGCGCTCTGCGAGCGCGCGCGGCGCCGCCAGCTTCGTCGCATGGCCCAGAGGCCGAGCAGGAAGCAGGCGAACACCAGCAGGGTGAGCAGCAACCGTTCCATCAGCAGATCTTCCCTTCGCGGGCGGTCACGCGCCCGCGCAGCAGCGTCGCGGTCACCACGGCGGGCAACCGCATTCCCTCGTACGGGGTGTTGGCGGCGAGGCTGGCCAGCTCCGCCCCCCGCACGGTCCATTGTGCGCCCGGGTCGACCAGCGCGAGGTTGGCGGGTTCGCCCACGGCGAGCGGTCGTCCCTGGTCAGGCAGGCCGGCGATCTCCGCGGGGCGCTCGCTCATGACCTTCGCCACGCCGCGCCAGTCCAGCAGGCCGGTCTCCACCATGGTGGCGGCGACCACGGACAGCGCCGTCTGCAGGCCGAGCATGCCGGGGCGGGCCGCCGACCACTCGCAGTCCTTGTCCTGCGGCGCGTGCGGGGCGTGGTCGGTGGCGACGCAGTCGATGACGCCCTCGGCCAGCGCGGCGCGCAGCTTCTCGACGTCGGCGTCGGTGCGCAGCGGCGGGTTGACCTTGTTCACCGGGTCGTAGGTGGCCAGGCGCTCGTCGGTGAGCAGCAGGTGGTGCGGCGTGACCTCGGCGGACACCCGGGTACCGCGGTCTTTCGCCCAGCGCAGCACGTCGGCGGTGCCACTCGTGGAGACGTGGCAGACGTGCAGGCGGGCGCCGGCGTGCTCGGCGAGCAGGCAGTCACGCGCGACGATCGACTCCTCGGCCGAGGCGGGCCAGCCCGCGTAGCCCAGGCGCGAGGCCTGCTCGCCCTCGTGGGCCTGCGCGCCGACGGTCAGCCGCGGCTCCTCGGCGTGCTGCGCGATGACCACGTCCAGCGCGGTGGAGTACTCCAGGGCGCGGCGCATGATGAGCGGGTCGTGCACGCAGTGGCCGTCGTCGGAGAAGACCCGGACCCCGGCGGCGGACTTCGCCATCGTGCCCAGCTCGGCCAGCCGCTCCCCCCGCAGGCCGACGGTCACGGCGCCGACCGGGTGCACGTCGACCAGGCCTACCTCGCGGCCGCGGCGCCACACGTGCTCGACGATCACCGCGTTGTCGGCGACCGGGTCGGTGTTGGCCATCGCGAAGACCGCGGTGTAGCCGCCGAGCGCGGCCGCGGCCGAGCCGGTCTCGATGGTCTCGGTGTCCTCGCGGCCGGGTTCGCGCAGGTGGGTGTGCAGGTCGACGAAGCCGGGCAGCAGGACCTGGCCGTCCGCCTCGATCACCTCGGCGTCCTCGGAAACGGACCCGATCGCTGTGTCTATCTGACTGATGGTGCCGTTCGCGACCAGGACGTCGGCCGGGTCGCCCTCGCCGTAGAGCCGGGCGCCCTTGATCAGAACCTGGTTCACTTCGCGTCTTCCTCTCCGGCGAGCAGGTGGTAGAGCACGGCCATCCGCACGTGCACCCCGTTGCGGACCTGTTCGGTGATGGCCGCGGACGGCGCGTCGGCGACCGCGGAGGCGATCTCCATGCCGCGCAGCATCGGCCCGGGGTGCAGCACCACGGCGTGCTCGGGCAGCAGCCGCAGCCGCGCCTCGTTCAGGCCGTAGGCGATCGAGTACTCGCGGGCAGAAGGAAAGAACCCCGCGAACTTGCCTCCGGGGCCGGCGGGCCCGGCTATCCGCTCCGCCTGGACCCGCAGCATCATGACCGCGTCCAGGGCGGGCAGCTCGGCGTCCAGGTCGTGCGACACGGTCACCGGCAGCGCGCTCACCCCGGCGGGCAGCAGCGTGGGCGGGGCGACGAGCACCACCTCGGCGCCGAGCGCGGACAGCAGGTGGATGTTGGAGCGGGCGACCCGGCTGTGCAGCACGTCGCCGACGATCGCGATGCGGCGGTCCTTGATGCCGCCGAGCCGTTCCCGCAGGGTCGCGGCGTCGAGCAGGGCCTGGGTGGGGTGCTCGTGCGTGCCGTCACCGGCGTTGACGACCGAGGTGCCGGTGCCCTCCAGCCAGCCGGCCAGGCGCTGCGCGGCCCCGGAGGCCGGGTGGCGGACGATGACGCAGTCGGCGCCGGCGGCGGACAGGGTCAGCGCGGTGTCCCGCAGCGACTCGCCCTTGCCGACCGAGGAGCCGCCCGCCGAGACGTTCACCACGTCCGCGCTCATCCACTTGCCGGCGATCTCGAACGAGACCCGGGTGCGGGTGGAGTTCTCGTAGAACATGGTGATGACCGTGCGGCCGCGCAGCGTCGGCAGCTTGCGGACCTCGCGGCCGAGCAGGGTGCGCTTGAGGCCGTCGGCGGTGTCCAGCACCGCGGTCGCCAGGTCGGGGTCCAGGCCTTCGGTGGCCAGCAGGTGCTTCATGCCTTCGCTTCCCCCTCGCGCAGCAGCACCGCGTCGCGCCCATCCACGTCGGACAGCAGGACGGCGACGTCTTCGGCGCGCGCGGTCGGGATGTTCTTGCCCACGTAGTCGGCCCGGATCGGGAACTCGCGGTGCCCGCGGTCGACCAGGACGGCCAGCTGCACGGCGCGGGGGCGGCCGTGGTCGCGCAGGGCGTCCAGCGCCGCGCGCACGGTCCGGCCGGAGAACAGCACGTCGTCGACCAGGATCACCACGCGGTCGTCGATGCCGGTGTCGGGCAGGGTGGTGTCCGCGAGCGGCCGCGTCGGGCGGCGGCGCAGGTCGTCGCGGTAGAGGGTGATGTCCAGGGCGCCCGTGGGGACCTCGACGCCGGAGAACTCGGCGATCCGCTCGGCCAGCCGGGCCGCGAGCGAGGTGCCCCGGGTCGGGATGCCCAGGAGAACGGGAGGTGCGCCCGTGCCGCCGTCGAGGGCGGTCTTCTCGATGACCTGATGGGCCATCCGGGCGATGGTGCGCGCGACATCACCGGCGGAGAGCAGCTCGCGCTCGCCACCTGGTGCTGCCGCGTCACGAGGGCGTGACGCCACAGCGGACTCCTTCCCCGCCTCACCGGACGGGTCCTTAAAGGACGTCGATCTCCTGCTTGCCGAGGAAATCGACCCGATGTTAACAGGCGGCACCGTTGCCCCGTCCGGGTGGTCCCGGGGGCATCATGTTCTTGACCTGGTGACGACAATGCGTAACCATTACTCTGAGTGTTCAACTCGGCAGTCCCCCGGCGGCCCACGAGACCGACTGGGCGAGGAAACGGAGAACCACCAGATGGGCGATTACGCCAAGGCGCTCGGGGCGAAGCTCCGCGGGATCCGCCAGCAGCAGGGGCTGTCCCTGCACGGGGTCGAGCAGAAGTCCGGCGGCCGGTGGAAGGCTGTCGTGGTCGGTTCCTACGAGCGCGGCGACCGGGCGGTGACCGTGCAGAAGCTGGCCGAGCTGGCCGACTTCTACGGCGTGCCGGTGGTCGAGCTGCTGCCCGAGGGCCGGGTGCCGTCCGGGGCCGAGCCCGCCACCAAGATCGTCATCAACCTGGAGCGGCTGCAGCAGCTGCCGGCCGAGAAGGTCGGCCCGCTGGCCCGCTACGCCGCGACGATCCAGAGCCAGCGCGGCGACTACAACGGCAAGGTGCTGTCCATCCGCACCGAGGACCTGCGGTCGCTGGCCATCATCTACGACATGACCCCCGGCGAGCTGACCGAACAGCTCATCGACTGGGGCGTCCTGCCGCCCGAGGCCCGTCCGGCGAAGGAGGACTAGACGCCGGATGCCCGGCCGCTTGCGTGGCGGCGCGGGGTGGCGGACCTGACGACAGACCCGCGGCGGTGCGAGCTGACTGCCCTCCCGCCGCGAGGGAAAATCGCCTGACCAGCGGAAAAGCCCGGCGCGATCTCCGCGCGCCGGGCCTTTCTGCTGTCTTCTGCCGGGTGCTACAGGACGGCGCGGATGCGGTCGGCGATCGTGCCGATCCGGCCCAGCACGCCGTTGACGAACCGCGGCGAGTCGTCCGTGGACAGCTCGCGGGCCAGGCCCACCGCCTCGTCGATCGCCACCGGGTCCGGCACGTCCGCGGCCCACAGCAGCTCGTAGATGCCCACCCGCAGCACGGCCAGGTCGACCGGCGGCATGCGCTCCAGGCTCCAGCCGTGCGCGTGCTCGGCGAGCAGCTCGTCGATGCGCTCGCGGTGGGCGGTGACACCCTCGACGAGCGAGATCGTGTAGTCGCCGACCGGGTCGGCGTCGGTGGAACCCACCCGGTCCGCGAGCAGCGTCACCGGATCGAGTGAACGCTGGGCGGCCTCGTACAGGATCTCGACGGCGCGCCTGCGGAGAGCGCGGCGGCCGGGCTGACCGTCGCGCCGGGGCGCCGAGGTGGAGTCGGACAACCTACGCCCTGCCCAGGTAACGGCCGTCGCGGGTGTCGACCTTGACCTTGGCGCCGGTGCTCAGGAACAGCGGCACCTGGATCTCGGCGCCGGTCTCCAGGGTGGCCGGCTTGGTGCCGCCGGTGGAGCGGTCACCCTGCAGGCCGGGGTCGGTGTGCTGGATGACCAGCTCGACGGAGGTGGGCAGCTCGACGTAGAGCGGCACGCCCTCGTGCATCGCGACCTGGACCTCGGTGTTCTCCAGCAGGTAGTTCGCGCCGTCGCCGACGGTCTCCCGCGGCACGGTGATCTGGTCGAAGGTCTCGCCGTCCATGAAGACGAAGTCCGACCCGTCGTTGTACAGGTAGGTCATGTTGCGCCGGTCGACGGTCGCGGTGTCGACCTTGGTGCCCGCGTTGAAGGTCTTGTCCACCACCTTGCCGGACAGGACGTGCTTGAGCGTGGTGCGCACGAACGCGCCGCCCTTGCCCGGTTTGACGTGCTGGAAGCTCACGACGGACCACAGCTGTCCGTCGAGGTTCAGCACCAGGCCGTTCTTCAGGTCGTTGGTGGTGGCCACGGGTTGTCCAGTTCTCCTGTTTCCGATCGGGCCGCGTCAGACGACCACGAGTTCCTTGCTGCTCAGGGTGAGGAGTTCGGGATCGGCGTCCCGCACGACCAGCGTGTCCTCGATGCGCACGCCACCGCGGCCGCCGCGATCGACGCCCGGCTCCACGGTGACCGTCATGCCGACGGCCAGTGTACCGGCGGCGTTTCCCGCGAGCCTCGGTGCCTCGTGCACCTCCAGCCCGACGCCGTGACCGAGCCCGTGGGAGAACTCCTCGCCGTGCCCGCCCTGCTCGATGACGCGGCGCGCGGCCAGGTCGACGTCGGCGACCTCCTGCCCGGCCAGCGACGCCTCCAGCCCGGTCTCCTGGGCGCGGCGGACCAGCTCGTAGAGGTCTTCCTGCCAGCCGGCGGGGCGGCCGAGCACGACCGTGCGGGTCATGTCCGAGTGGTAGCCGTCGACGGTGGCGCCGAAATCCAGTTTGACGAAGTCGCCGGTGCGCAGCGCGCGGCTGGTGGGCCGGTGGTGCGGGATGGCCGAGTTCGGCCCGGCGGCGACGATCGACTCGAACGAGGGCCCGGACGAGCCGTGGTCGAGCATGCGGTTCTCCAGGTCGCGGGCCACCTCCAGCTCGGTGCGGCCGGGCCGGATGCCGCCGTGCTCCAGCAGCGCGGCCAGCGCCCGGTCGGCGGCGGCGCAGGCCATCCGCAGCGCCTCGATCTCGGTCTCGTCCTTGATCAGCCGCAGCTGCTCGACCAGGCCCGGGGCGCGGGTCAGCTCGATGCCCTCGGCGAGGCGGGTGAACGCGTCGTGCGCCTCGACGCTGACGTGCTGGCTTTCGAAGCCGGTGCGCCGGTGGGCGGCGGCGTCTCCGGCGGCGCGCGTGAGCAGGGCCGCGGCGCTCTCCCGCTCGATGACCCGCTCCAGGTCGGGCACCTCGGCTCCGGCCTGGGTGGTGTAGCGGCCGTCGGTGCAGAACAGCGTGCGGTCCTCGCCCGCGCCGTGGACCAGCAGCGCGGCGTTGGAGCCGGTGAAGCCGGTCAGGTAGCGGACGTTGAGCAGGTCGGTGACGAGCAACGCGTCGACGCCGGACTCGTTGAGCACCGTGCGCAGGGCGTCGCGCCGGGAGGCGTGGAGGTCGGGCACAGGAGCAGCTTAGTGCGGTGCGACGATGGGTGGATGGGTATGCGGTCCTGGCTGGTTCGAGGTCTGGGCATGGCGGTGCTGCACGCGATCGCCGAAGTCGCCCTCGCCAAGGCGACGGTCTACGAGCCGACGGGCCTGACGACGGCCCGGATCGCCGTGATCGCGCTGCTGGTGGGCGCGGCGGCGTTGTGGAGCGCGCTGGACGCGGCGCTGCGCCGCGCGGACGCCGGGCGCACGTGGTTCATCGCGTCGCTGGTGGCCGGGCCGGTGTCCGGGGTGCTGTACGTGATCGGCCGCGCGGTGCTCGTGGACCGGACCGGCGCGGAGGAGCTGTGGCCGGCGATCTCCGGTGGCGCCGCGTTCACCGCGCTGCTGGTGCTGGTGCCCGCCGGGCTGGGGTTGTTCGTCGGCGGGCGGCTCAAGCGCCCGGCCGAGCCGGAGAAGCGGCCGCGTCCCACCCCGCGCCCCCGCGCCGCCGCGAAGGACTGACGCCGCGGGCTCAGCCGAGCGCCGGGCCGGCCGGGTAGCTGCGCCACTGCGCGGGTGTCACGTCCTCGGTCGCGGAGCCGTTCGCGGTGACCGCGTCCGCGCGCCGCACCGGGTACAGGCGGCCGTCGTCGAGCAGGAAACCGACGCCGAGGCCGGTCGCCTTCAGCGCCCGCGTGCCGGATTCGAGCCGGGCCGCGACCGGGAACTGGTTGAGCACGTCGAGCCGGGTGTCGAGCACGTGTCCGGCCAGTTCCTGCGCCACCGAGCGGCGGTCGATCCGCACCACCTGGCCGGAGACGACCAGGTCCATGGTCCGCACCGGCGAGGGCATCGCGAAGCCGTCCAGCACGGTCAGCGCCCGCTGGGGGTCGGCGCAGGCGTTGACGCCGACGATGTCCAGCCCGAAGCGCCGCAGGTCGGTCGGCGCGCCGGCCTCGCCGGTCACCGTGGCGCGGACGACGTCCACCGGCACCCGCCCGCACGGGTCCTTCGCCGACACGGGCGCGTGCCCGTCCGGCCGCCGCACCAGGCCCGGCCCCTCCCGCCACACGCCGGGGATCAGCAGCGGCTGGTACGGGGTGTGCACGAAGTCGCGATCCCAGAACGTGATCGTCGTGCCGTCGGCGGTCTCGTGCGCGATCGCCCACGCGCCGAGCGCGTCGATCCACATCAGGTCCGCGCTGAACGCGTCGACCAGCGATTTGGTGCGTGGCGCGGTGGTGCTCGCCACCGGCGCGAACCCGGCCTCCCCCAGCGCTTCGACGCCGCCGGCGAACGCGGGGTCCGTCGAGCGCAGCACGAACTGGCCGGCGCCGTTCCAGCCCGCGGCCAGGCCGGTGGTGTCGGTGAACATCAGGTAGAACCAGCCGTCGAGGTACACCGCGGCCGGCTGGCCCGCGCCGTAGAGGTTCTCGCGGTGGGTGTCGTGGGCCGGGTCGACGATCGGCCTGCCGCCGCCCGCGCGCTGCCAGGTGATCCCGTCGGTGCTGGTCGCGAGGCCGATCGAGTTGCCGAGCGCGTGGTCGCCCGCGGCGCCGGTGTAGTACTGGTAGTAGGTCCCGTTCACGCGGATCACCGACGGGTCGCACGCGTGCACGCCGTCGAACTGGCCGGGGTTGCCGGACAGCACCGCGGGCGGCACCGAGCCGCCGGGGCCGGTGAACGGCCCGTCCAGGGAGGCCGACTCCGCGTAGAGGATGTCGTCGCCGGGCGGCGGCGAGCCGGGGTACTGGCTGCACCACCACATGCGGTTCGTGGCGCCGTCGGCCATCACCGTCGGGCCGTAGTTGTAGGGCGCGCCGGGGCCACCGGCGGCGACGACACCGGCGCTCTCGCGCGGCGAGTCGGTCTTGAGCCGGACGTCGTCGGGCGGGGCCGGGGTGGTTTCCGGCTGGGCGCCGCCGATGACGGCGCGCTCGGCGCCCTCGGCCTGGGGCGGCACGCTGCCGGTGCACCCGGCCAGCGCGGAGACGGCCAGCACCGCGGCCAGCATCCCGCCGAGCACCTTGCGTCCGCCCACCCGTCGTCCTTCCGTTTTCGCCGCCAGCCCAGTGTAGAGAGTGATTAACCCGGTTGAGTGACGTGCGGGGGGTCGGCGACCAGTTCGACCTCGAAGCCGTCGGCGTTCTCCAGATACGCGGCGTGATGATCAGGGCCGCCGGCGTGCGGGTAGCGGTCGGCGAACAGCGGCCGCCAGCCGTGTTCGAGCGCGGCCGCGGCGAGTTCGTCGACGTGTTCGGGTGGTCCGGCGTGCAGCGCCAGGTGGTTGAGGCCCGGCGCACAGCGGTCGTGGACGGTGCCGGTCAGTGCCGGGGACTGCTCGATCACGAGGTAGCCGGGGCCGAGTTTCCAGCTGACGCCGTCCCGCCAGCGCTGATGCTCCCGCCAGCCGAGTTCGGTGAGCAGCCAGCCGAAGCTCTCCTCCGCCCGCGCGAGGTCGGGCACCCACACCTCGACGTGGTGCCAGTGTCCCTGGGTGGCGGGAAGCGCGACGAACACCCGGTGCGGCGCGCCGTAGTGCTGGCCGCCGCCGACGTCGGTGAACCCCAGGCGCCGCACCAGGTTTTGACTGGCCACATTGGACTCGTGCACGAGCGCCCACACCGCGGGCAGACCGAGGGTGGTGAAGGCGTGGCGCAGCAGCGCGTCGGCCGCTTCGGTGGCCAGGCCCTGGCCGCCGTGGGCGGGGTCCAGGAAGTACCCGATCTCGACCAGGTCGCCGGGCAGCTCGGTGGACGGCCGCAGGTGCGCCAGGCCGATGACCGCGCCGTCGCGTTCGATGATCCAGTGGCCGGTGCCGTCCGGCCCGGTGTAGGCGAGCCGCTGTGCGATCGAGGCCCGGCACCGGTCCGGGTCGCTGAGGTCGGCGGCGAGGAAGCGGCTGGTCGCCGGGTCGGCGAAGATCCGGGTGACGGCGCCGGTGTCGGTGGCTTGGAGTCCGCGCAGGCGCAGCCGGGCGGTGCGCAGGTCCGGGACGGTCATCCGGCGTTGGCGGCGAGCCAGCGCAGGGCCAGCGGATAGCCGTCGACGCCGAGCCCGGCGATCACCGCGGTGGCGATGTCGGAGAGCACGCTGTGGTGGCGGAAGGCCTCGCGCTTGTGCACGTTGGAGATGTGGAGCTCGATCAGCGGAGCGGTGAGCTGAGCGGCGGCGTCCCGCACGGCGATCGAGTAGTGGGTCCAGGCGCCCGCGTTGAGCACGACGGGGTGTCCGGCGTCGGCGGCCTCGTGCAGCCAGCCGACCATCTCGCCCTCGTGATCGGTCTGCCGCACCTCGACGTCGATGCCCAGCTCACCGCCGGTCTTGACGCACAGCTCCGCGAGGTCGGCATGGGTGGTCGAGCCGTAGACGGAGGGCTCCCGCTTCCCGAGGCGGCCGAGATTGGGCCCGTTGAGCACGAAGACCTTCACCGCAGCACGCTCCCCCCGCCGGCCCGCCGCGCCCCGGCCACCGCCGAGCAGCCCGCAGCCGCAATTGTCACGCCGCCCTGGCACACCAAGCCTTTCACAGCAACACGCTCCCACGCTCGGCGCGCCGCGCCCCGGCTACCGCTGTGCAGCCCGCAGCCGCAATCGCCACACGGCCCCGGCACACCACGCTCCCACCCTCGGCCTGCCGCGGCCCGGCCACCGCCGAGCAGTCCGCAGCATCCGCCGCGCCGCCCCGGTACACCAAGACCTTCACAGCAACACTCCCCCACCCTCGGCCTGCCGCGGCCCGGCCACCGCCGAGTACGCCGCGGCCAGCAGGGCCGGGTCCGGTCCCTCCAGGCGCCCGGGCTTGGCCAGCCCGTCCAGCACCACGAACCGGAGCACGCCGGAGCGGGTCTTCTTGTCCTTGCGCATGGACTCCAGCAGCTGCGGCAGCGCGTCCGGGTCGTACTTGGTGGGCAGGCCTAGCCGCTCCAGGATGGCGGCGTGCCGCTCGGCGGTGGCGTCGTCGAGGCGTCCCGCGAGGCGGGCCAGCTCGGCGGCCCGCACCAGGCCCACGCTGACCGCCGCGCCGTGGCGCCACCGGTAGCGCTCGCGGCGCTCGATGGCGTGGCCGAGGGTGTGGCCGTAGTTGAGGATCTCGCGCAGGTCGGACTCGCGCAGGTCGGCGGCCACGACGTCGGCCTTGACCTGGATCGAGCGGCGCACCAGCTCGCCGAGGACCTCCCCGGCCGGGTCGGTGGCGGCCTCCGGGTCGGCCTCGATGAGTTCGAGGATGCGCGGGTCGGCGATGAACCCGGCCTTGACGACCTCGGCCATGCCGGCGATCAGTTCGTTGCGCGGCAGGGTTTCCAGGGTCGCGAGGTCGACCAGGACGGCGCTGGGCTCGTGGAAGACGCCGACGAGGTTCTTGCCCGCGTCGGTGTTGATGCCGGTCTTGCCGCCGACCGCGGCGTCGACCATGCCGAGCAGCGTGCTGGGCACGTTGACCAGCCGGACACCGCGCATCCAGGTGCCGGCGACGAACCCGGCGAGGTCGGTGACCGCTCCCCCGCCGAGGCCGATGACGACGCCCTGGCGGTCCAGGCCGATGCGCCCGAGGACCTCCCAGCAGAAGCCGGCGACGGAGAGCGCCTTGCCGTCCTCGGCGTCGGGGATCTCGACGCGGTGGGCGTCCAGGCCGGCGGCGTTGAGTTCGTCGCGGACGGCTTCGGCGGTGGTGGTGAGCGTGGGCTGGTGGATGATCGCCACGCTGGAGGCGTCCTTGACGGCCTCGGCCAGCTCGCCGAGCAGCCCGCGGCCGACGACGACCGGGTACGGCCGGGCGGTGCGGACCTCGATCCGGACCGGGTCGGTCACTGCGTTCCCTCCAGGGCTAGTTCGCGGGCGATGGCGTCGACGATCTCGGCCGGGGTGCGGTCGTCGGTGGCGACCTCGATGGTGGCGACCGCGCGGTAGACCGGCAGCCGCGCTTCGAGCAGCGAGCGGTAGGTGGCGCGCGGGTTGACCCCGGCCAGCAGCGGGCGCGCGGTGGACAGGCCGACGCGCTGCACGCCCGCGGCGAAGCCGACGTTGAGGAAGACGACGGGGTGGCCGACCAGGCGCTTCTGGGTGCCTTCGGCGAGGACCGCGCCGCCGCCGACGGAGAGCACCCCGTCGTGTTCGGCGAGCGCCTCGGCGATGACTTCTTCTTCGAGCGCGCGGAAGGCCGGTTCACCGTCGTCGGCGAAGATGTCCGCGATCGGACGGCCGGCGCGGGCGACGATGTCGTCGTCGCTGTCGCGGAACGGCACGCCCAGGCGCTGCGCGAGCAGCGGTCCGACCGTGCTCTTGCCCGACCCGGGCGGGCCGGCGATCACGATGCAGGGAGGTTGGCCCACCGTTCCTCCAGTGCCGCGAGGTAGGACTCGGCGTTGCGCTTGGTCTCCGCCAGCGAGTCGCCGCCGAACTTCTCCAGTGCCGCGTCGGCGAGCACGAGCGCCACGACGGACTCCAGGACGACCCCGGCGCGCGGCACCGCGCACACGTCGGAGCGCTGGTGGATCGCGACGGCCGGCTCGCCGGTCTTCACGTCCACTGTGGACAGCGCCCGTGGGACGGTGGAGATCGGCTTCATCGCGACGCGCACCCGGACCGGCTCGCCGTTGGTGATGCCGCCCTCGAGGCCGCCGGCCCGGTTGGAGCGGCGGGTGACCCCGGCCGGGCCGTCACCGCGGTCGATCTCGTCGTGGGCCTGGCTGCCCCACCGGCGGGCGGTGGTGAAGCCGTCGCCGACCTCGACGCCCTTCATGGCCTGGACGCCCATCAGGGCGCCCGCGAGGCGCGCGTCGAGGCGGCGGTCCCAGTGGACGTGGGAGCCGAGCCCCGGCGGCAGCCCGTAGGCGATGACCTCGATGACGCCGCCGACCGTGTCACCGGCGTGGCGGACGGCGTCCACCTCGGCGACCATCGCGTCGGTGGCCTCCTGGCCGAACGCGCGGACCGGGCTCTCGTCGACGGCAGCGAGGTCCTGCGGCCCCGGCAGCGGGCCCTCGGGAGCGACGGCGCCGCCGATCGACACGACGTGGCTCACGATCTCCGCGCCGAGCAGCTGGCGGAGGAAGTTCCGGGCCACGGTGCCCAGGGCCGTGCGGGAGGCGGTCTCGCGGGCGCTGGCGCGCTCCAGGACGGGGCGCGCCTCGTCGAAGCCGTACTTCTGCATGCCGGGCAGGTCGGCGTGGCCGGGGCGCGGGCGGGTGAGCGGCTCGTTGCGGGCCAGGCCCTCGAGTTCGGCCGGGTCCACGGGGTCGGCCGACATGACCTTCTCCCACTTGGGCCACTCGGCGTTCTCGATGTGCACCGCGACCGGTCCGCCCTGGGTGACGCCGTGCCGGACGCCGCCGAGGAACTCGATGTGGTCGGTCTCGAAGCCCATGCGGGGGCTGCGGCCGAACCCGAGCCGCCGGCGGGCGAGCTGCTCGCTCACGTCGGCGGTGGTGACCTCGACCCCGGCCACCATCCCTTCGAGCACGGCCGCGAGGGCCGGACCGTGCGATTCACCAGCGGTTATCCAGCGCAGTACCACCAGACGATCCTGTCATGTCGGCTACGGCCCGGTGCAGGCGGCTCCGGCGCAGGCGGCTCCGTGCAGAAAGCTCAGTGCAGGAAGCCCGGTGCAGGCTGCTGGGGCGGGTGGGCGCACGGTGGACCTCTCGCGCGGGGGCCGGCTCGACGGTGGCGCGCGTCGTAGCAGCCTGTCCGGACCTCAGCCGTCACGGTCCCGGCGGCCACCGCCGCACTGGACGCCCGCCCGCGGCTACCGCACCCCCAACTGCGAGAGCACCCACCCCTGCCCCGGCGGTCACCTGCGTCGCACGGTCGCGGCGCCCTCGGTTGCACGATGGCCCGTCTCCCGCTGCCGCGCTCGCGGGGCTGCCGTCACCCGGGACGGATCAGCACCAATGTGATGGCCGCCGCCAGTAGCCCCGGGCCGTGCGGCACCCCGTCCGGCCAGCGGCGCGTCGCGGCCAGGACGGCCGTGATCAGCGCGGCCAGCACGCCGGCCACCGGCAACGCGAGCCACCCCGCCGAGCCGAGTGCCGCGCCGAGGGCGCCCGCCAGCTTGACGTCGCCGGCGCCCATCGCGTGCGGTGCCAGCAGGTGGACCGCCAGGTGCGCGCCCCCGAAGACCGCGGCCGCCGCGAGCGCCTTCGCCGGATCCGGTGCGACGCCGACGAAGAGCGGGTACGCGGGCAACGTGAGCACATCCGGCAGCCGCCGGTGGCGCAGGTCCGCCGCGATCAACGGCACGGCGAGCGCGGCCAGCACGAAGGCCGTCCAGGCGGGCGCCACGGTGGCGAGCCCCGCCCAGGCAGCTCCGGTGCCGAGCACCACCACGGCGGCCGGCACCGGGGCGTCGGCTCTCCGGAGGAGGCTGGCCGTCCCGGCACCCACTGTTGCTCCGGCGGCGCCGAGCGCCGCCACGATTCCCCAGTTCACGAATCCAGCCTGCGCGGTCGGCCGCGTAACGCCAAATGCGGGCGCGTACGAGATTCCCACTCGCACGGCGCCCTTCGCGCGAATGGTCATTTCGTCGCCGCACGAGAGTTCCAGTCGCGACCGCACGAGAATCCCAGTCATCGCACTGGCGTGATGGGTGGCCGCGTAGCGGGCTCACGAAAGTCCCACTCGCGTGGAATGTGCCGCGGGTTGTGCCACTCACCGCCACGCGAGGTGACCAGCCATCGGCGCGCGAGATGCCCAGTCGTGCCAGGGCGACTCGCGTGCGGAGTCGCAACGTAAGGAGGAACTGCGCTACGCGGCGCAGTGCGGGCTATCCCTCGCAGTACGGGTCACCACGTGCAGTGCGGGCCACCCCAGCAGTACCGGGTACCCATGCAATGCGGGCTACCGCGTGCAGTGCGGACCACCCGCGCAGTGCGGACCACCCGGCGCAATGCGGGCTACTTCACGCAGTACCGGCCACCCGTGCAATGCGGACCACCCGCGCAGTGCGGACCACCCGGCGCAATGCGGGCTACTTCACGCAGTACCGGCCACCCGTGCAATGCGGACCACCCGCGCAGTGCGGACCACCCGGCGCAATGCGGGCTACTTCACGCAGTACCGGCCACCCGTGCAATGCGGACCACCCGCGCAGTGCGGACCACCCGGCGCAATGCGGGCTACTTCACGCAGTACCGGCCACCCCGTGCAATGCGGACCACCCGCGCAGTGCGGACCACCCGGCGCAATGCGGGCTACTTCACGCAGTACCGGCCACCCCGTGCAATGCGGGCCACCCCGCGCAGTGCGGACCACCCGGCGCAATGCGGGCTACTTCACGCAGTACCGGCCACCCCGTGCAATGCGGGCCACCCCGCGCAGTGCGGGCTACGTGGTGCGGGCTTCCCCGTGTGGTGCGGCAGGAGCACCACGGCGTGCCGCAACAGAGATACGAGGCCACGAGGAACGCGCAATGAGGAAACGGTGGCGGCGCAAGGGGCGCGATTCGATGAGAAGACGGCCTCACACGAGGTGCGGCAGCGCGAGAGACAACCTCGCATGAAGCACGGAGCACGGAGCACGGCGCCACAAAGCTCAACGAGGGACGACACTGCAAGGCTCAAACGACGTGCGACACCACGAGGAACGGGAAGGTGCCACGACAAGAGCCGCGGCAACGCGACACCGGAAGACGTGCATTCCGCCCCGTGGCAGCCCGAACGGGTCTATCCCGTGATCGGTGTTTCTGGCGGTTCGGTTAGTAGGTTTCGGCGGCCGGCCAGCGGTCACCGAAGGTGATGGCGAAGGCGTTGAGTACGGGTTTCCAGCGCATCGTCCATCGGGCGCGG